>QMPO01000116.1 GCA_003648625.1 Bacteroidota bacterium | reverse complement strand
TCCCCATCGTTGATCAGTGCATAGAACCTGTCATGATCAATAGGGACCAGCTTATCAACAAAATCATAATGTTCAGCCACTTCATCGGGAAGGCTCAGTTTATGGAACATAAGCACTTCCGTTGTGTCGGCATCCCGGTCCACCAACACCATTTCATACAATGGCTGCGAATGAATGATCGAATCGATCTTCATGCGCGTCATCAGCTTGTTCATGCGTGTTTCGTAACGCAAATCTCTGAAGGAGGTTAAGAAATTAAGCAGCTTCAGTGTATCGTAGTTTTCCAGCACAGCACCATCCGAAAGGCGGGTCAGTGTATAATTTCCCCGGGCATCGTTTACATCCACTCTGAAACTATTTTCCGGTTCTTCATTAAACTTCAGACTGATGCTCTCAATATCAGCCAGTTTTGTGCTGAATACCGCGTGGCTCTTCCAGTCGTCAGGTTCAGACGAGAAACGCGTATATAAAAAGCCCCTGAAACCCGGAATAAACACAATATACGGGTTGTCGGCATCTTCTATAAGCATGTAGGTACCCATGTTATCCTGCGTGGCATCGCCAACATAAAATACTTTGGTTCGCTTCTCATGCTTAAAGAATTTATACCTGTTGAACAAATTGATGCGGTAAACATCCTGGTAAATTTCCACTTTGGTTCCTATACTGGCAATCCGCGAAATTACACTGTTGCGCATGGCCAGCGGCACGGGAGTTTTCACCCGCAGCCTTTTCATGGTATTCAGTAAAAAGTCAACAACTTTTGTGTTAGCCCTGTAGGTCCCGTTTATCATCCACCCCGGCCCGCTTCTTTCAAGCAGCACACTGTTCTCTTTTTTATCTGCAATAAAAATTCGGGTAATCGAGGCAGTATCCCGCACAGCAAAATCCGATTCTTTTTCGGTTAGCGTACTGTATTGGTTTCGTGCCAGCAAAAAAGCCACAACAACAAACAGGATGACAGTTATCAGCAGAATGATTTTGTTTCGTTGCATAATTTCTCAGTTATCGTGCGTATTTTCTCTTTCTTAACCAAACAAGTAACATACCGGCAAGCAAAACGGCCAGTACCGGAAGCAACGTATTGATCAACTGTAATTTCAGCCGGTTGTGATCAATTTTTGTTTTATCAAGTAAACGAAGTTTCAGTTCACGTGAACGAATGGAGATCAGCCCCGGGCCGTCCGTCAGGTAATTCAATGCGTTTAAAATAAACGCTTTATTGCCAAACGTTTCTTTGGTAAACTGGTCGTAACCCAGCGGCAAGGGATATCCATCAGGGATGTGGAACTGGTTTCGGATCACATCACCATCAGAAACAACGATCATGCTGGTCTTGTCGCTGTACTCTTTAAACCCGATCTCTCTGGCATCGGCCAGCGAAGGTGGTACGCGGTTACGAAAATAGGACTCGAACACTCCTTCGAGCAATACACACACGGGGCGTGGAGGTGCGTTGTATATTCTTTCGTCTGGTGGTTCGCGCATAATAGCCAGGCTGATCACCGCGGGAACTCCGACAGTACGTGTATAGGGCGAACTCTGTAGCAGAATTGTTTTATGAATATTTTGAACACGCACTGTATCGAGGCTGCTTACGAATTGTGTTTTAACAGCATTCAGATTCCGTACAACCGGGTGTTGTGCTATAGGTGTGATCAGCGGAAAATAGTACCAGGGAAAAAAGTCGATCTGCGGCTGGTTGCCAATCTGCCCTGTACGCACCGGTATGGGCAACGCATTCAAATCCATAATCAGATCCGTATTTAATTTCACACCGTAGGCAAATAACTGATCCTGTAAATTGATGTTGTTTTCCACCGCCACTGTTGATTCTGTCATCTGTATGCTGTCCATGGAAGTCAGAACAGGATCGATCAGCCACATCACTTTTCCCCCGTACATCACATATTGATCAATGATGAATTTGTCTTTTGAAGAAAATACCGAATCCGGTTTGGCAATAATAATAGCTGCATATTTTGGTTTGATAAGATAGTCCATAGTAACCGAATCCATCAGCGAACGGTTCACCAATGCATTTACCTGTCCGTTTATCTGAACGCGCTCCACGATATAGTCGCCCTGAAGAGAAAGAGTGATGTCGTACGTTTCTTTTTTGTTCAGTTCGCCGTGCCCTTCGATAAATGCTATCCTCGGTTTTACTTTCCGCGTAAGTTTATGCAATGCACTGGCAAATTTAAACTCCAGGTTTTGCACCGAATTATTGAGCACCGCTTCAGGGGGCACACCAATCTGCGCATCCAGCAACTCCACCGGCAGTTCCTTGTTGCGGTATGAAACAACGGCACCGGGAAAGATCACCTGCTGTTCGAGGCCCGATTTTGTTTTCACCTGCAGGTTAGTCGGCTGTAATCCCTGTTGTATCAGCAACTGGTACGTAGCATTGCGCTCATCGGCATCCTCACTTTCCGATGGATTGATAAATTCGTATTGTATGTTCTTGTTGTAAGCCCTGAACTCGTCAAGCAGTTCCTTTGTTTCGCGGCGTAAACGCTTAAATCCGGCTGGGAACTCACCTTCCAGATATATTTTGAAATAGACAATGTCGTCCAGGTTCCGCAGCAAATCTTTGGTGGCTTCCGAAAGTGTGTAACGTTTCTCGCTGGTTAGATCGAATCGTGTATATACCCGCGAACTGATAATGTTCACTGCTATAACGATCAGAAGCGTCAGCATGAATCCGCTGATGTACCTGGCTTTGATATTTCGTTTACCTTTTTTCATACACTTACCACTTTCTGCGTGCTAACGATAATTTTGTGAGAAACAAAAAGACTGCAATAACACTCAGGAAATAAACCACATCCCGTGTATCGATAACTCCCTTGCTGACGGAACTGTAATGTGCGCTGATGCCTAAAGATCTTATAAACAGGTCAATGGGCCCGAATAACTCCAGCGAATAAATAAACTCAAAACCCAGGTACAGAAAGGCGCTTAAGATAACAGCCAGGATAAAAGCAATGATCTGGTTATCACTCAGCGAGGAGGCAAATATCCCGATACTGACAAAGGTGGCTCCGAGAAACAGCAAACCGATGAACGACCCCCAGAAGCCTCCCGCATCAATATTCCCCTGTGGCAGTCCGAGGTACCATACAGAAACAAAGTAAACCAATGTGGGCAGAAGCGAAAAAACAATCAGAACCAGTCCTGCCAGATATTTAGCTGTAATGATCTGCATATCGGTTAATGGCCGTGTCAACAACAATTCCATCGTCCCCGACTTTTTCTCCTCAGAAAAGGAGCGCATCGAAATGGCCGGAACCAGAAAAAGAAATACAAAGGGGGCTATGATAAACAAGCCGTCAACGTTGGCATAACCATAGTCAAGGATATTGAATTCTGTAGGAAATACCCACAGGAACAAGCTCATGATCACCAGAAAGACGATCATTACCATGTATCCTGTCAGCGAACTCAAAAAGCTCCTGATTTCTTTTAGAAACAATGCCCACATAATTTATTCTTCGTTCATGCAAAAGAGAGGCAAAAATAACACTTTTTCGAGTGCCTATTTTATCGTTTGCGAATAAAGGAAAACAAAAAGCAAGAAAGGAAACTTTATTATAAATCAATCGGTTAATCAATGTTCCTTCAGCTAACACACAGGAAACCGGAAACCTAAGTAGTTACAAAACAGTAAGTTTTAAACAACGGGCTGTTCAATATTTTTTTGTTTTCCTTCACCTAATAAAAACACAGAATTTAAATAAATCTTATATTAGCCACCAATAATAACCAAAATTACAAACATGAAAAGATTTACTTTAACATTATTGACTGTATTACTGGCATTTAGCTTCACATATGCCGGTGGGCTGGTGCATAATACCAACCAAAGTACGGCATGGACACGCATGCTGGTGCGGGACGCATCCATTGATATTGATGCTGTATTCTATAACCCTGCAGGTTTGACTAAACTGAAAGATGGATTTCATATTTCCATAAGTAATCAGTCCATTTTTCAAACGAAAACAATCACCAATAATTACCCATACCTGAACAACGATGAGTATGTTGGAAAAATCAGCGCACCGTTGTTTCCTTCCATTTACATGGCTTATAAAACCGGAAGATGGGCCTTTTCCATTGGTTTCAACCCCATTGGCGGAGGTGGTAGTGCCACGTTCGACAAAGGGTTACCTTCGATCGAAACACCTTATGCCCAACTGGCACATAGTTTTGCTCCGTTGGGCGTAACAGGTTACTCGGCTGATTTTTTCTTCGAAGGATCATCTGTTTACTGGGGATTACAGGGTGGTATCAGTTTTGCTATCAGCGATGCTATTTCCATCTATGCCGGTGCACGTTATGTGATGGCTACAAATACGTACGAAGGCCATGTTAAAGACGTAGAATTCGAAACTGCCGGAGGTTCGGTAAGAGCTGATGCCTTTATGCTGGGCGTTGCCGAGCAGGCAGAACAAGGTTCGCAGCAGGCCATCGGTGTTGGTGAGCAGTTACAACCCTTAATAGACCTCAACATGGGTGGTTTAACCATTCCTGAGCTGGTCGGTGGTGGTGTTATTACTCCCGAAGAAGGAGATCTTATTGCAGGTGGCCTGATCCAGTTGGGTTATCCGGCCGATGCAGTTTACGCCATGCCTGTTGAGCAGGTACAAACTACTTATTACGGTGCTGGCGCAGAATTACACCAACAGTCGCTTGAACTTACAGTCGGTGCCAGCCTGATGGGCGACCAGGAAGCGGACGTGAAACAAACAGGTAGCGGAATCACCCCGATTGTGGGCGTTAATCTGGCTTTCCTTGACGATGACCTGACCTTTGGTATTAAATATGAGTTTAAAACCAAAATGGAGCTGACCAATGAAACCGTACCGGGAAAAGGATTTGTTATCGGCATTGACCCCGAAACAGGCGAACCTATCGAAATGTTCCCCAACGGTGCCATAACAAACGCTGACATCCCTGCTTTTCTGTCGATTGGCGGTAGATACCGTATTAACGAAAAGGTAACTGTTCAGGCAGGCTACCATACGTATTTCGACAAAGCTGTTGACTGGACAACTGCAGAAGACGGTACAGAACTCGTTGACCGCAATTTCACAGAATATGCTGTCGGAGCAGAATGGAATGTAAGTAAAAGTTTTCTGCTGAGTGCAGGATATCTGGCAGCTATCACAGGTGTGAATGACAAATATCAGTCGGACCTGAGATACAGTGTGTCCACTTCAACATTCGGACTTGGTGGAGCTATTGCTTTCAGCAAAGCGGTTAAATTACAATTCGGCGGCTACTATACTTTGTATAATGCCCAGACAATAACAAAAACCGACTCTTCCAATCCTCCAATAATTTATGGAGAAACTTATGATAAGTCAACATTGACTCTGTCTGTTGGACTGGATATTGCCATCCTGAGCAAAAAGGATAAATAAACTGATTTAATTATTTAAAGAACCCACGGCATCAGGCTGTGGGTTTTTTATTTGTTTGTACTTTTGATGTACATTAAACCCCTGCCTGTGAAAAATATTGTTGTTCTTCTGATTTCGCTGATCGTATCCGTACCCCTCTTCGCACAAGAGATCATAAAACCTAATTTTGCTTTAGCCACACACCCTCTCAAAGTTGATAAAATCACTATCTCCGACAGCAGTGTTCTGATCACCCTGACCCTGAAAAACCAGATAGAAGGCGGTGAATTCTGCGCTAACGAGATTATCTACATCCAGGAACTTAAACGAAAGAAAAAAGCATACCTTCTGAAGGCGTCGGGCATCCCGATATGTCCGAACACCTATAAATTTGATAAACCGGGCGAAGAGTTAACATTCGATCTGGAATTTTTTGGCTTTTACGAAATCCCTGATTACATCAATGTAATCGAAGACTGTAACGAGAACTGTTTTACAATTTACGGGGTCATTATTGACCAGGAAATGAACCATGACATTGATATGGGGTTTGGTTTCTATAAGTCGGGCAACCCCGAACTTTCGGCAGTTTCTTTTGAAAAAGCAGTAAACGAACATCCCGACTATCCTTTCGGTTATCTGTACGAATACCTCATCGACCTGTATGCTGAAATGGGCGATTACGACCAGGCACGTAAATGGTACCAAAAACTGGAATCATCCGAATTTGTTGACAAAGAACAGGTGATGGAAAAGATTAGCCGGAAAAACTATGCCAACCAGCTTATCCACTGACCATTTTAGTAATTATTTTGTTTTAACAGCTTGTATCTTAACGTTTCTCTTGCCGATTTAAACTGCAACAGGTATATGCCTGCCGGCAATTGTTCGACATTTATTCCGGTGATTTGGCTCTCTTTAAGCTTTCCGTACAACACAGTTTCTCCGTGCAAGTTAATCACTTTGTAGCCGGCTCCTTTCCATTGTTCGTTTTTACTCGAAACATATAGGAATTTTTTTACCGGATTTGGCCATATATGCAGGGAAGGTTCTTTATCATATAACATACCCACCGTTGTAAGATCGACCGTAGTACAAATCGAATCCTTGCAAACTTCACCGGTACCGGTTATTCGCGTAACTTTCATGCATACATCATATTCTTTCGAAAACGGAAAGATATGTGTTACAGTCTGATTACCTGCGCTATAGGCATAGTTCCCGTCCCCGAAATTCCATTCCACACTATCGCACTCAACGTCCAGTGAAACAGGTGTAAAGTCAACTGAATAGCCTGTTATTACATACGTAAAACCTGCTGCCACATCAGCAGCAAGTGTTTCACAACTACATGGAGGTCCTTCATAGATACACGAAACATTTAAAACGTAATTACGGTCATCCGCAGATAAGTCAAAATTTGTTGCTACGGGGGATTGGTTGTTTACCAAAGTGGCTGTTGACGTAACAACGATTGCATCATGATCAAGATTGATACGCGATCTGTAACATGGATTTACATGATTTTGATCGGCTTTGATCATTTCTATATTTGTCAAACCATTTGCGCTATCCGATCGGTAAGCCACATGGAAGTACTGATCGTCATTCTGCAATTTAATACTCATATCAGGATAATAAATCAAAGGCATCTGCGCACTCCAAAAATCAAAATAATCGTTAAAAACAGGGGGTTGACAAACAACATCGTAGTAATAAACATCGCCCACCTGATCTCCCGATGATTTCTGAAACTCGTAAACAAAAGGGATTGTCTGCCCAAACACAAGTACACTGTCCTGGTTTAACACCTGGCCATCTCTGATATAACCAGAAACTACTAGATTCGAGCTGTCCGAAGCCGATTCAAGAACAGAAAAAGCATACCTGTTCAGATTGTTCCAGTCGTAAGCTCTCCATGATCTTGCCAAGTCAATAACACCTGTATTGTCATTCAGGACTGTGATGCCGAAATAGTGAGAATTTGAATAATTGCATAGAAGAAATATTTCATCGGAAGAGGTGTTAAAATAAGCGTCCACGCCCACATCATTTGAGTTACCGTAAACATAGCTTTGTGTCCATACTATATTGCCCGAAAAATCAAATTTTAAACATAAAACAGCTTG
Source organism: Bacteroidota bacterium (assembly GCA_003648625.1). GTDB lineage: Bacteria > Bacteroidota > Bacteroidia > Bacteroidales > F082 > UBA4459. The sequence goes on along the minus strand of QMPO01000116.1, from coordinate 985 downwards.
TTGCGTTGAAAATGGTACACTTGTTACACTTCCGGTCACAAAATAACCGTCATCGGTTTCAAGAATGTGATTTACCATATCGTAATCCCTTGTGGCATTTTGAAGATTTGTCCATAATTCCCTGCTCCAAATGGGGGTTAAATTATTGTCGGTTTTCAACACGAATCCTGAGGTGAGATCGTTGGTGCCGCTGTTATAATCCATGTTCGTAAATCCACCCACAACAAACCCCTGCTGCGACCGGATAATGTGCAAGCCCTGCGAATGCATTGCACCGGGAACAAGGCTGTCGTAATAAGCTCCACCCATATATGTACCATTCTGGCTTAACTTTGCTATAAAAGCATAGTTCATCCCCGATACAGTTACAGAACCTGTCATTGCAATCATCTGATTTCCATTTTCTTCGTATGTAACAAAATCGAATACCCTTGGGTTCTGGATTGCCGAAGACGGATCGTAATAGATTTTCTGACCTACAACATTTCCGGTTATGTCGTCAATTTTGATCACTTGTATTTCAGGATTCTGCAAGGTGCTGTCGAAAAGGGACCCCACTACAAGAAGGTCCTGACTTGAGTCGTTTAGCTGAGCAGTAAATACCGAATGGAAATAGTGGTTAGGCATTTGAAAATTCTGCTGAAAAAGCTGGGCAGACAGCTGATTTAACATGGCCATAAAAAAGGCAAGCAATAGTAACTTCTTTTTCATCATTTCAATTTTATCAGTAATTATTTTCCGTCAAACTTATAATAATTTTATCGATATGCCTCAATATTAAAGTGTTAAATTATTGTTAAAAATTAGCAACGCCTTCTGCTTCCTGTCCAATCGCACGAAATTTTCTTTAATGGTAAGTTCATTGACAGAACATACAAAAGTGGACTCTTTAAGATTTATTACACATTTGGAAGTTAATCAGCACTGAACCCGAACAGGAATTCATACTGCCATTTTGTATCCGAAATACGGTACGAAACCCGTC
>QMPO01000115.1 GCA_003648625.1 Bacteroidota bacterium | reverse complement strand
TGACATACAGGGGCAGCAGGACGATTCACCTTATGACGGAGAAGTGGTAAGCACTACCGGGGTAGTTACTGCTAACTTTGGCTCTTCCTATTTTATTCAGGATGGTTATGGCGAATGGAACGGATTGTTTATTTATGAATCGGGCAGGAATCCATCCATTGGCGACAGCATTGTACTTACCGGAGAAATACAAGAGTACTATGGTAAAACAGAAATGACTAATATTTCTGATTATTATTTTATCTCGCCTAATAATGCCCTTCCTTATCCGTTACCTGTACAAACAGGACATGTGGAGGAAGCCCATGAGAGTGTGCTGGTGAAGGTGTTTAACGCCGTTTGTACAGATGATAACTACCCGGCCAATCATTTTATGTGGGCAGTTGACGATGGAACAGGCGAACTGAAAATACACAACACATCTGTTTTTGAGTTTGAACCCTCAGAAGGATCGTACTATACAATTACCGGACCCATGAATTACGATTTTGACGAATGGAAGATTGAGCTCAGGTTTGAAAGTGATGTGATTGATGGCGGCGATACCGATGGCCCGCTTGTGGTAGAACTGACCCCGGTTATCAGTACAAATATTAAAATATTGTTTAATGAAGCGGTAGAAACAACAACTGCTGAAGAAACAGCAAACTATACCATTAATAATGGCGTAACTGTTGAAGCTGCTGTGCAACATGCCTTCAACAAACCACAGGTAAATCTTACAGTTACCGAGTTGTCCGGAGATTATGAAATCACAATTCAAAATGTAGAAGACCTTTCGGGCAATGTTATGAGTGATACGACAATGACTTTCAGTTATGTAGGTATTGAAGAATTGTTTTTAAACGGTGAGGTAAAGGTATTTCCGAATCCTGCTGTCCGGCAAGTGAATATTTCGTTTAACGCATTAAAGAATGCTGACCTTGAGATTTACCTGTCTGATATAAGCGGTAGAATTATCAAACAATCGAATTATGCCGCCAGGCAAGGCGAAAACAGTTTCAGCTTTGATCTGAACGATGTTGCACGTGGTGTTTATTTCCTGAGTATCCTGGGAGATGACAGCAGCCTGAAGTATAAGGTTGTGGTGAGGTAAACGCATCGGGAAATCTGAGTCAGATATAAAGAATAAGTCCGGAGGAAGTAAATACATACTACCTTTGGACTTATTCTGTTATTAGGTTATAAGTAATACCATTATTTTTAATTTTGCAAAAAATCTAAATCAGTGAGTGATAGCTTAGTAATAATACCGACATACAACGAAAAAGAGAATATCGAAAAGATATTGAGGACCGTATTTAATCTGGACAAAGCGTTTGATATTCTTGTTGTGGAAGACAACAGCCCTGATGGTACAGCCGATATTGTTAAATCCCTGATGGAAGAATTTAAAGACCGCCTGTTCATTATGGAACGGAAAGGGAAACTGGGTTTGGGGACAGCTTATATCGATGGATTCAAATGGGCCCTGGAAAGAAGCTATGAGTATGTAACTGAGATGGATGCCGACTTTTCTCATAATCCGAAAGATCTTGTCAGACTGTACGATGCTTTAAAAGATACAGATGCGGACGTAGCTATCGGTTCACGATATATTAAAGGGGTAAATGTGGTTAACTGGCCAATGGGTCGGGTGCTGATGTCGTATTATGCCTCGAAATATGTACGTATTGTCACCGGAATGAACATTATGGATACAACAGCCGGTTTTGTCTGCTGGTCGAGAAAAGTACTGGAAACAATCAATCTCGACAAGGTCAAATTTGTTGGCTATGCTTTTCAGATTGAAATGAAATATACAGCCGTTAAACTGGGGTTCAAAGTTGTTGAGGTGCCCATTATTTTTACCGACCGGACCGAAGGTGAGTCAAAGATGAACAAGAGCATTTTTCGCGAAGCCGTTCTTGGGGTTGTTCAATTACGCATGAGAGGAATGTTTGGCAAGATACGCCCTGTTAAATCCATCTGATAATGCCAGCTGCAGAAAATAAGATATTAATTCGCAATGCCCGCATTGTCAACGAAGGAGTTACCTTTAAAGGAGATGTGCTCATCGAAGGCGAGCTTATCCGAAAGGTAAGTAAAGAGCCTTTGGATGAAAAAAATCTCCCGCAGGAACACCTTAAAATTATTGATGCTGAAGGGCTTTACCTGTTGCCGGGTGTTATTGACGACCAGGTGCATTTCCGCGATCCCGGCTTAACATATAAAGCCGATCTGCACACCGAAAGCAGGGCTGCTGTTGCCGGCGGGGTGACAAGCTTTATGGATATGCCCAATACTATTCCGAATACACTCACACAGGAATTACTCGAAGAGAAATATGTGGCAGCATCCGAAAAATCGCTGGCCAATTATTCATTTTATATGGGCGCGTCCAATGATAACCTGGAAGAGGTACTCAAAACAAATCCGCGTGAAGTGTGCGGGGTTAAGGTTTTTATGGGATCTTCCACAGGCAATATGCTGGTGGATGATGATGAAGCACTCGAAAATATTTTTTCAAAAGCGCCGGTACTTGTTGCTGTTCATTGTGAGGATGAGGCCACGATCAGTAAAAACAATACGGAATATTTTGCCCGCTATGGCGAAAATGCCCCGCCCGAAGTTCATCCGCTGATACGAACTTCCGAAGCTTGTTTTTTGTCTTCGTCCAAAGCGGTACGGCTGGCTAAGAAGAATAATACGCGCTTACACATTCTCCATTTGTCAACTGCTGCCGAAATGAGTTTGTTCGACAATACGCTTCCCATAGATCAAAAACGTATAACGGCGGAAGTTTGTGTGCATCATCTTTGGTTTTCTGATAAAGATTATGCCGGGAAAGGAAATTTTATCAAGTGGAACCCTGCTGTTAAAAAAGCTTCTGACAGGGACGCTTTGTTTGAAAGTCTGCTTCATGGTAAAATTGATGTAGTGGCCACAGACCATGCTCCGCACACCTACGAAGAAAAAAGCAAACCGTATTTTCAGGCGCCATCCGGAGGACCGATGGTGCAACATTCGCTTGTGGCGATGCTCGAGTTTTATCATCGTGGGAAAATGAGTCTGGAACAAGTGGCGGAAAAAATGTGCCACAATCCGGCTATTTTATTTCAGGTAGAAAAGCGGGGATTTATTCGTGAAGGGTATTTCGCTGACCTTGTTTTGGTACATTTGCACGAAAAATGGACCGTTAAAAAAAGCGGGTTACATTACAAATGCGGATGGTCTCCTATGGAAGGAGTGGAGTTTTCTTCGCAAGTGAAACAGACATTTGTGAACGGCCACAATGTTTTTAGCAATGGTTCGTTTGACGAAAGCAAAAAAGGAAAAAGATTAATGTTTAACAGGTAAAAAAGTCAATAGATGAAGAAGTATATTGTATTTGTTTGGGCACTCATGGTGTTGGTCTCATGTTCTGACAACAATAAGGTTGGTAACGTTACACTCGAAGAAAATGAAGAGGCCATTACAACTTATATCAACGGAAATCCTCAGATTGTCAAAGGTTTTAAAGAAACAGACGGTATAAAAACATATGTGTACCAAAAAGAGTACTACGAAGACGGAAATTTATTAAAAGAAGGACCGCTGAAAGAGGATAAACGCCATGGCGTATGGAAGTCATACCACAGGGATGGCAGTTTGTGGAGTGAAGGCGAATTTGTAGATGGTAAGATGGAAGGAAATACCACTTCTTATCATCCCAACGGGCAGGTGAGGTACAACGGGTCTTTTAAGGACGGGATTAAATCCGGCGAATGGAGATTTTACGATGAAAACGGAGAACTTCTGGAAATCAAATATTTTACTCAGCCGGAAACTGCCGATACTATTCAGTAGTCATTTTTAAAAATACCGGAAGGTGGTCGCTGTAACCACCATAATACTGGCTTGTTGCTGTACGGCTTGGTCTGGGTTCTCCTCTTTTAGGATAATATAGCATCCAGTCTTTTTTTACAATTGTCTGGTCACGCGATGTGGCTTTTATACCGTTCTCACCTGTCAGTACGGGTGTTGATACAATGATCTGATCGAACATGTCCCATCCACGGTAATACAACGAGCCACTCCCCATTTTATATTGCTTTATAGAAAGGTTGTACAATCTCTTGTTAAGATACGGTTCTACGGGTTCGACAGCACCAAGGACTTCAGCTACACTTTCATCATCCGGATTATCGTTCAGGTCGCCGGCAATGAGAATGTTGGCGTTTGGGTTTATATTAAAAATAGAATCGGTATATTTTTTAAGCACTTGTGCTGTATATTTTCTGAAACGTATGGTTTTTTCCTGTCCGCCGTATCTTGATGTCCAGTGGTTGATAAATATATGTACCGTGTCTTTGTCATTAGCCAGTCCTTTTGAGTACAGTATGTCGCGTGTACCGTTGGTGGGATTGAACGGAAAAACAAGCTTGATATAATTTGTTTCGACCGGTGTGTATTTATCGGGACGGTACAGCAACGCAACGTCTATACCCCGTTCATCCTCACTTTCCTGGTGCAATATTTTATAATTTACTGCTGCTATGGCCGGATGATTTACCAGATCGGTAAGTACAGCAATATTCTCGATTTCACTAAGTCCGATAACGGAAGGAAATTCTGTGGAATCAATGGCTGCAAATACTTTGGTGATATTATCCAGTTTGTGCTGATACCGCTCCGTATTCCAGGAAACTTTGCTGTCGGGCAGGTATTTGTTGTCATTTTTATGTTTGTCGTCAATCGTGTCGAACAGGTTTTCCACATTGTAAAAAGCCAGACTGAATGTTTGTGTTTTTTTGGAACACGATGAAATCAGGATCACCGTGAAAATCAGAACCAGTGACGCTGCATATAATCTGTTTATTTTATCTGTCATCATATTAATTATTTGTTGTCTTTTAATTTCGTAATGGTTCTGCGTTCTTTTTTTGTCGGGCGCCCTTTTCCGCGTTCCCTCCGCTCATAATTCAGCTGCTTCATCATCTCCAGTTTTTCATATTCTTCAGGTGACGTCAGGTCTTCCAGGTAATCATCAACCAGTTTAGCAGCTACTCTGTTCTTCAGCAACTCTTTAACCCGTACTTTTTTTCTGATTGCCGCAAGCTGAACTTCTATTTCGTCTCCCTTTTTAATTTCCCGTGACGGTTTTGCATTTTGCCCTGCTATTTTTATTTTACCACCTTTACAGGCGTCCGATGCCTGTGTGCGGGTTTTAAATAACCTGACAGCCCAAAGCCACTTGTCAATTCTGATGGAATCCACGGAATTTATTTTTTTCTGAAAAACAACTGAATGGGAACACCGTTAAAATCAAAGTTTTCCCTGATCTTATTCTCGAGAAAACGCCGGTACGACTCTTTAATATCATCAGGCAGATTGCAGAAGAAGACGAATTGTGGTGTAGCCGTCTTCAATTGCATGATGTACTTAATTTTTATGTATCTGCCTCTCGAAGCCATGGACGGTGGCGTTTTTTCTATGATCGGCAGTAAAATATCATTAAGTTTGGATGTCGGAATTTTTTGTTGCCTCCGTTCAAATACCTGTGAAGCCAGTTCCAGGGTTTTGTAAATCCTTTGCTTTTCATGTACGGATGTAAACACAATAGGAACATCATTAAACGGGGCGATGCGTTCTTTTATCAGTTGTTTAAATTTCAGGTGCGTGTTGGTTTCTTTTTCAACAAGGTCCCATTTATTGACCACAACAACAACTCCTTTTCTGTTCTTCTCCGCCAGGTGAAAAATACTGATATCCTGTTTCTCAATACCACTTTGCGCATCAATCATTACCAGGCACACGTCCGAATTTTCGATGGCGCGGATAGTTCGTAAAGTAGAATAAAACTCAATATTCTCGTACACTTTTCCTTTTTTGCGCAATCCGGCTGTATCCACCAGCATAAAGGTATGTCCGAATGCGTTGTATTTGGTATAGATACTGTCGCGGGTGGTACCTGCAATCGGGGTAACAATGTTACGCACGTTTCCTAACATGGTATTGATCAGGGAGGATTTACCAACATTCGGCCTTCCGACAACAGCAATACGCGGAATGTCGGGATCTTCATCATCTTTTTTGGTGATGTCGAACACTTTGACAATATCATCCAGCAGATCACCCGTGCCACTTCCGTTTATCGAAGATATAGGATATACCTGCCCCAGACCAAAGGCATAGAATTCGCCGACAAGGTCGCTGACATTAGGGGTGTCGGATTTGTTGGCAACGGTAAAAACGGCTTTGTCTGTCTTGCGTAGCAATTCTGCTACGTCTTCATCCAGAGGGTTAATTCCTTCCCTGATGTCCACAACAAATACAATGGCATCGGCTTCATCAATGGCAAACAGCACCTGTTTTCTTATTTCTTCTTCAAAAGTATCATCCGAGCCATACACATAACCGCCGGTGTCGATCACTGAAAAATCCACTCCGTTCCAGTCACTTTTACCATAAATGCGGTCGCGGGTAACTCCGCTAATGGACTCGACAATAGCTTCTTTACTCTCAGTCAGTCTGTTGAAAAGGGTTGATTTGCCTACATTTGGTCTCCCGACTATGGCAATAGTGTTATTCATGATATTTTTTTTAAATGTAAGGCAAAATTAATGATCGTAGCCGAATCTTTTCAGCATATTTTCTTTTTCTCTCCAGTCTTTGTTCACTTTTACGGTAATTTCAAGAAACACCTTGCTGCCAATGAACTCTTCAATATCTTTCCTGGCCTCGGTTCCGACTTTTTTGATGGATTTACCCATGTGGCCCAGGATAATGGCTTTCTGCGATTCCCGTTCTACATAAACGGTTGTAGAAATTCTAACCAGTTTTGGCTCTTCTTTGTATTCATCTACAATTACTTCAACAGAATAGGGAATTTCTTTTCTGTAATTCAGAAATACCTTTTCGCGGATAATTTCCGAGACAAAAAAGCGAACTGAACGATCGGTAAGCTCGTCTTTTGGAAAGAAAGGCGGGTTTTCGGGAAGCAGACTCAGGATGACATCAAAGACCTTTGGGATATTAAAAGTTCTCAGTGCCGAAACAGGTATGATCTCGGCGTTTGGTAACTTCGATTTCCATTCGCTCATTTCTGTTACCACGAGTTCCTGGCCGGTAAGATCAATTTTATTAATAATGACCACAACAGGCACCTCCGCTTTTTTAATCCGGCTTATAATGCCTTCATCCATAAATTGCTGTCCCGATTCATGTATGAGCAACATCACGTCAGCGTCAAGGAGTGCTGTTTCGATGTATTGATTCATGAATTCATGCATCTTATAGGAAGGGTCTTTAATTATTCCCGGTGTATCGGAATAGATGATCTGAAAGTCATCACCATTTACAATACCCATAATACGATGGCGTGTTGTTTGTGCTTTTGAGGTTATTATGGAGAGTTTTTCACCTACCAGAGCATTCATCAGGGTTGACTTACCTACATTGGGATATCCGATAATATTTACGAACCCGGCTTTATGTGACATGATATTTTTTAAAAAATTTGCACAGCAAAGAAACAAAATATATCTTTGCACTCCGATTTACCATACTGCGGGGTGGAGCAGTGGTAGCTCGTTGGGCTCATAACCCAAAGGTCGTAGGTTCGAATCCTGCCCCCGCTACAAAACCAAAGCCTGGCACAGAGTGCCGGGCTTTTTTATTATCCCGCAGGCGCAAACTTGTTTGCAGGCCTGCGGGATAATAAAAAAGACCAACTGCGTAGCAGCAGGCTTTGGTCTTGTAAGCTCCCTCCTTTCAGGATCAACGACCGCAGGGAGTTAATCCTGCTTTTGACGAGATGCATTTTTTATTAGGTAGGGATTACAAATCCCCGGCTCTGTACATCCGGATTGCAAATCCGGATGAGCGGAAAGGATAATAATAAAAAACCAACTGCGTAGCAGCAGGTTTTGATTTTGTAAGCTCCCCCCTTTCAGGATCAACGACCACAGGGAGTTAATCTGGCCCCCGCTACAAAGGCAGTCCTACATTGTAGGATTTTTTTATTTCCAATGGTCTTGTGAACAGGCGAAGGGATGGTCTTTAGGGTCAAACCAATTCCGTGAGATTGTGTCTATTATACTATATCTCTTGTAGCATTTTAATGTTAAAATATTCTTTAACTTAGTGGCATTAACCAAATTAATTCAACGTCACAAATCATGAAATGTAAAACATTTTTAAAAAATTATGGAACAGCTATTAGTATTTTCTTATCAGTTAGTTTAACAATTTTCGGATGGTATAAAACTAATCAACTTAATCTTGAAAGGGAAAGAACTAACTATTTGTTAAACGTTAAAAATGAATATATAGCTAATGCGTTTAGGGATATTTCATTTTTTTCAACCCTCATGAACCATAATAGATTATCAAAAGAAGATCTTATAAAACTTGATAGAGCTTTAAAAAATATCCAATTATATGGTTCTAAGGAAGAAGTAAAACTTGCAAGAGAGTTAATAGAAAATCTTGGGAAGCCAGGTGTTCAATTTGACCCATTATTAAATACAATTAGAGATAATTTAAGATTGGAATTTAACCTTGAGAAGATTGAAGGGAATACCTATTGGTTTATGGATACAACATATTTTCCAAGAACCAAACCAATTGATTAACCCCACTAAC
>QMPO01000114.1 GCA_003648625.1 Bacteroidota bacterium | reverse complement strand
GAATTCCGCGATGATAATCCGGAGAAAAGTTTTGTGACGGAGCAGCCCTTCTGAAAATACTCCACACCCGAGTTTCGGTATATTTTAGATGGGCAGGTGACGGCGGGTCATACGCATCGTTAAAACGAAAAGGTAGACCGGATGCCGGATCGTAGTATCCCTTTTCAACTGCAAGCGAGAGCACATTTTCGGAATAGAGGTAATTATCCGGGTCATCAAAAGGGAATTCGCCTATCCGGGCATGATTGGCATGGACGCTTATATATCCGTCAGGAATCTTAGCAGCCACCCATACCGCCCCTCCTTTGCCGCCCGTACCGATAATTTCGAGCAGCCAGGCTTCGTTGGGATCGACAATAGAGATGGATTCCCCCTCACTGCCGTAACCGTAAGTTTCTACAAGCGATGTAATGACCTCAACGGCTTCACGGGCAGTTTTGGTTCTGAGCAGTGCCAGGCGCATGAGTTCCCAGTATTTTAAAGGCTGGTCTTTGTCCCACAGCTCTTCCCTGCCCACGAAGGTTGTTTCGCCTATGGCAAGCTGGTGCTCGTTCATTAAAAATCCGATGATGGCGTAAGTATGCGGCACCTGGTGCACCTTGTATTTCTTGCCGCTCATACTGGTATAAGTCAGCGAATCAGTAACGGAGTGATCCTGTGCAGCTGTTCTGTCGAGATGATAGAGCCATTCACCATCGTTCAGATATACCAGATAAGCGGCACTGTCGACAGAAGCTCCTTTAGTCACGATCACATTGGTGCAGGCCCATAGACCGGATGTATAGACCCCTGCCAGCAAAAACAAAAAAAGTGTTTTCTTCATTGAAAAAATAATTTAAACTTCACTCCTCACCCTCTCGCCCAGTCGCCCAGTCGCCCTCTCTCCTCCATCGCCCCGTCGCCCCGTCGCCCTCTCGCCCCATCGCTCAGTCGCCCCATCGCCCCGTCGCCTCCGTCGCTCCCTCGCCTCAGTCACCCTCTCTTAATGCGCCGAACCAATAACCTTAAACTGATCGCCGGTTTTTTCAATGATCAGACGGTAGAAGTCTTCGCTGTAGCCCGGCTGACTTAATTCAGGATTTATATATTTATAACCTTCCGGCACTTCTTTCTTGGTTTTGATGTTCCCATCCATATACTTCATAAATAAATAGGCATACAAGTTTTTCCATGTTTTGAAAACACGCTCCCCAACACCGTTTGAATAGTTTGTAAGAAAAGCTACCGCTTTTTCCTTGTCTGTTTCATACAAAGTGGAAGCTGCCGCATCGATAGCAGGAGTAAAAGCAACGAACTCTTCTTCCAGTTTCTGCTGGACAGCTTCAATTTCGGGGTGGATGTAATTGTAGCGGGTATAGGCAAAATTCTGCACCTGGTTGAAGATCCAGAAGCCTGATGTTTCCGACCATTCCATCATCGATCCGTTACCCACGGCAAAATTGTACGGAATGGTGGTTATACTCGTATACATAGGCATATATACAGTACCCGAAGCATCGTCAACGCCAAACCAGAAAATACCTCCAATTTCGTCAGGGAGCCAGCTACGCGATTGTGTGACAAACGAAAACCCTGTTTGCTGCGTGGTTGTTGCGCGCTCGTTACAATAAGCCACACTGTCCACTTCCCATGTAAGAGGTCTCCAGCGGTAGGGCAGGGCAAACGGCCCGGCACCCACATCTTTGCTCATGTCGAGTTCGGTATTCTCCAGATGATCGCGCATAAAGCCCATCATATCATGAACACTGACTTTTTTATCGGGCTTCACCCATAAAGGCATGCGGTTGGAAGCATAGTTTTTTGGTGTGATGGGCTCTCCCTCTTTGTGTTCTTTATCGTGTTTAATATATCCTTTAACGTAGTCCCAGTATTCGTCCATGCCACCTGTAACCTTATTGAACATGGTCCACACCCTGATTTCACAAAAGCGGGCGCCACCGAAACCAACGGGAGCATACACATCGGAAAAAGAGAAATCTTTGTCTTTTCCCTTATAAAAGCCCTGCTTTTTGGCAAAAGAGATCACATCGTGGGCATATACCGTGGTAACGCCTTTGTTGAAAATATCTTCGAGATGCTCGGAGGTGATGGAACTTTTGTTGTTGTCGAGCGGGAAGGTGGTAATACGTGCCTGGTTGGCGTGCCCCGATACATAACCGTCAGGGATCATCCGCGCTACCCACACAGCTCCTTTTTCTCCTTCACCTTTTCCGATGAGGTCCATGATCCACGCTTCGTCTTTATCGGCAATGGAGAATGTTTCCCCTTCGCTGACATAGCCATATTCTTCAACAAGTTCGGCCATTATCTTTATCGCTTCTCTGGCGGATGTTGCCCGTTGCAGCGTTATGTAGATCAGGCTGCCGTAGTCCATGATTGATCCCGGCTGTGCATGAAGCTGGTGCAGTCCGCCATAGGTTGTTTCACCGATGGCTACCTGGTGCTCGTTCATATTGCCTACAACATTGTAGGTTACCGGAGCCTGCTTTATCTGCCCCAGGTATTTACCGGTATCCCACTCATATACATCCATCATGGTGCCTTCTGCCCAGGTGCCTGCCGGCCAGTGATACAGTTCACCGTACAACACATGCGAATCGGCAGCATAGGAGATCATAGTGGAACCGTCAGCTGAAGCCCCTTTGGTGATCAGGTAATTGGTACATGAATAAGCACTGTTGTTTACCAGCGCCAAAGCAATAAATACAACCAGAATACTTACAAATTTTCTCATATTTTTTACAGTTTATTCAGCTTTAAAAAAAAGCCTTGATTAAGTTTTATTAATTATTTAATTCTATAACGAAAAAAAAGAACTGCAAATTTAAGATAAACTTTGAACTTACATCCACAAAAAAAACAGAGCCGTCATGCGAAGGCCCTGTTTTTGAAGTATTAGCTTAATCCGGCTCTATTCCTCTATCCGGTGTCTTCTTTTAGCTTCCTGTCGTAAATACAGGTACGACTGCTTAATTTCCTGATCACTCAGACCAGGGTCTTCTTCCAGCGCAATTACTTTGTATTCGGAGTAGGTCATGTTTTCGATTTCGTCCAGAAACTCATCTCTGTCTTCGTCTTCGTCAAAGGCTGCTTTTGCATCATCTTCCGAAATCTCCGGGAACATATCCCCGGCGTTTATTTCTTCATATTCGAATCCTTCGGGAACTTCAAAAACATCCTGTGGCACCCCTTTGTCGATCTGTACATTAGTAGCTGTCTCCACGTCTCTTCCGTATACCGATTTCAGGGTCAGGCCGTCCCATACCCAGATTTTCATCTTTCCGTGTTGCCACAAATCACATTCTCTTCCCAGGATTGTTTCCTGTCCGGTTTTTTTGAAACCTGTGTGTTCCAGAATGTTTTCAGCGGTTTCTTCCCAGTCGCGATCGGGGTTAGCAAGCGCATATGCCAGTGGGTTGTGTACTTTTGTAGCCGATTTGTCATCGAAATCTATTCCGATCACGTCGGCGCCGATCATAATGGAAGCCGTTTTTTCCTTTGACTTTTTGTGCTGTACTTCCCTGTATTCGGCAACTTTATAACCGCCCATATCAATGTAAAGTGTCTTTGTCCCTTCTTCCGATCCGTTTACATCGTAGGTGACAACAGCCGAATTAAAACGGTATTTTTTGTAATCTGCCGGATCTTTGCTTTCTACATCAGCTTCGTAACCTTCAGCAAATTCGTTGTATTTGCCAATGCCGTAAATTGTGGCTTCTTCAGCTTGTTCTTCGGCTTCTTCGGCTTTTTCAAGTCCCGGTTCGGCAGCTTCGGCAGCTTTGTCAAGCTCTTTGTCGGCTTTCTCCATGGCTTCATCTTCTGCCTCCGCTTTAGCTTTTTCTTCTTCTTTCACCGCATGCTCGCGGGCATCTCTTCTTACTTTGTTTCTGATGCTTCGTTGAATGCCGTATTGCGCCTGTCCTGCTGTTACCAGCAGAAAGGTGAAAAACAGCATAAGTAAAATTGTTTTTCTCATGGTAAATAATTTGGATTTGTTGTTATTAATAAGAATTGTTTATTTGAATGCTTTTTCGGGTCAGAGGAGCTCAAGTGCAGCTTCCTTATCTTTGGCCAATTGCGCTTTCAGCGCATCGATGTTTTTAAATTTTTTCTCGTCGCGGAGGCGGTCAACGAATGAAATAGTGATCTGCTCTCCATAAATTTGCTGGTCGAATTCAAATATATGAACCTCTATGGTAAGGTCGCCATGATCAATGGTGGGCCGGTAACCGATATTACTCATTCCTTTGTACGGTTTACCCATATACTCCACCCGGCAGGCGTAAACACCAACGGCTGCGATCAGTTTGTATTCGTCAGCCACTTCAATGTTGGCTGTCGGGAAACCGAGGTCGTGGCCAATTGATTGTCCCTTTACTACTTTTCCGGTGATGGAATATTCATAACCAAGGAAAGCGTTGGCCGCAGCCACTTTTCCCGCTTCCAGAAATTTTCTGATCTTGGTAGAGCTTACCGTCACGTCGTTCACGTATTGAGCCTCAACGCGGATCACATCAAACCCCTCTTTTTTTCCTGTCTCTTTCAGCAGTTCGAAACTGCCTTCACGGTCTTTGCCAAAATGGTGGTCGTGTCCGATAACAATAACTTTCGGCCTGATCTTTTCCAGGATCAGCTGCATAAATTCGTCTGAAGTAAGACGGGCAAATTCTTTGGTAAAAGGTATGATAACAAGGTGATCAATACCGGCATCTTCAATCCTGTTGATCTTTTTCTCCTGCGTATTGATAAACTTCAGGTGTTTGCTGTCAAGGCCCAGCACAATGCGCGGATGCGGGTAAAAAGTAATGACTACTGTTTCTCCGTCAAATTCAGCTGCCTGTTCCTTCATTTTATCGAAAATAGCCCGATGTCCCAGGTGCACACCGTCAAATGTACCTATTGTGACGACGGCGTTGTTCACCGGTGTAAATTCTTTGATGCAGTTCGAGATTTTCATTAACTGACGAATTGTTTTTTGATGATATATTCGGCAATCTGAACGGCATTGGTGGCAGCCCCTTTGCGCAGGTTGTCGGCAACAATCCACATATTGAGGGTGTTGGGCTGTGAAAAGTCACGCCTCAGTCGTCCTACAAATACTTCATCTTTTCCTGCAGCCATCAGGGGCATCGGATACAGGTTTCCTTCCGGCATATCAAAAACAACAATACCTGCCATGAAACCCAAAAGACGTCGCAGGTCGTAAAAATCAAAATCGTTTTCAAATTCAACATTTACCGCTTCCGAGTGGCCGTTGAGTACAGGAACACGTACAACGGTGGCCGTAATACCCATATCGCTTTGCAATATTTTCCGTGTTTCGTTTACCAGTTTGAGTTCTTCGGTGGTGTATCCTTCTTCGGTAAAGTCGCCGCCCTGCGGAATAACGTTCAGATCGATCTGATGGGGATAATATTTTTCTCCTTCGCGCTTGTTTCGTTCATTCATCAGCTGATCAATGCCTCTGTTACCACTGCCGCTGACAGCCTGATAAGTGGAAACAACCACCCGTTTTATGCCGTATTTGTTGTTGAGAGGCGAGAGAACCATAACCAGCTGTATGGTGGAACAATTGGGATTGGCAATAATTTTATGTTCGGCCGTAAGTATGTTTCCGTTTATTTCAGGAACGATCAAAGGGATATCTTCGTGCATACGCCACGCCGACGAGTTGTCGATCACGGTAGTTCCTGCTGCTTTAAATTTAGGCGCCCATTCAAGCGATATAAGCGCGCCTGCTGAAAAAATAGCAAGATCCGGTTTTCTCTTTACCGCTTCATCCAATGATACTATTTTGTAAGCTTTACCGGAGAAGTCAACCGTCTTTCCGGTAGATTTTTTGGAAGCTACAGGAATAAATTCTGTAAGGGGGATATGTCTTGTTTCAAGCACATTAATGATTTCTTTGCCCACAAGTCCGGTAGCACCAACTACAGCAATCTTCATTTTTTTTTAAATTTACCGTTAATTAATAACGTTGGGGATGCAAAATTATAAAAAATGAGATACGGACTGGTTTTGCTTCTTTGGTTTCCGTTGCTTTTACAGGCGCAGGTTTTTGACGACTTCGAAGATGGCGACTTTTCGCAGAACCCGCAGTGGACAGGTACTGATACTACGTTTATCGTAAACGAAAACAAACAACTCCAGCTGAACGCCTCAACTGCAGGATTATCCTGGCTGAGCACACCCAATACCCTCATTGGTGAAACCGAATGGCGTTTTTTTATTAAAATGTCTTTCAGCCCGTCTTCCAATAACAACGGGCGGTTTTATCTGGTGAGCGACCAGCAGGATGTGTCACAATCAGTGAACGGGTACTTTTTACAGTTCGGCGAAGCAGGCAGTAGTGATGCTATTGAATTATTCCGGCAGGATGGCGGGAGTTTTGTGTCGGTGTGCCGTGGTACCGAAGGACTGATTGCCTCTTCATTTGCTATGGGCATTAAAGTAGTCAGAGAGGAAACCGGAGACTGGCATGTGTTTGCCGATCCGGCAGGAGGAGAAAATTATGTGCCGCAGGGCGAAGGATTTGACAATACGTATACGTCCACAGCCTTTATCGGTGTGTATGCCAAATACACAGTGAGCAACAGCACCAAATTTTATTTCGATAATATTTATGCAGGAGATATAATTGTTGATAATGACCCGCCCGTGCTGCTTTCGGTGCTTGCCGAAACAGATTCGACACTGATGCTGGTATTCAACGAAGCCCTGGAAGCGGAAAGTGCCGGAAATACGAATAATTATACGGTGGATCAGGGAATAGAAAACCCTGTAAATGCTGCATTGGATGAAGGGAATCCCGTACAGGTGGTCTTGCATTTTTCCGGAAAGTTTGAAAACGGGCAGAATTATACGATCAGTGTATCGGGTGTGCGCGATCTCGCGGGAAATGTCATGCAGCCGCAACAGATGGATTTTTCCTGGTTGGTCGCATCGCCATCAGACGTGGTGATTAACGAAATTATGGCCGATCCGTCCCCACAGGTGGGCTTGCCAAATTATGAGTACATAGAACTTTACAACCAGACAGATGTTACCGTCAGCATGGATAACTGGGTACTGACTATAGGGTCAGGAGATAAACTATTTGGGCACGTTTCCATTGCTCCGAATGGCTACCTGATCGTAGCCAAAGAAGATGCGGAACAGGATTTATCAGCCTACGGACCTTTTTACGGGTTCAGTAGTTTTTCGCTGACAAATTCAGGACAGATACTCGAATTACGCAACGACAGAGGTGATCTGATCTCTGCTGTTACCTATTCAGATAACTGGTACAAAGACCCGGATAAAGAAGATGGTGGTTGGTCGCTGGAGCAGATAAACCCTGAAAATATTTGCTCGGGAGGCGATAACTGGCAGGCTGCGGAAGAACCGAAAGGCGGTACGCCCGGAACTCAGAATTCAGTGTACAGTGATTTGATCCTGTATCCGGAAGTGGCCCACTTTGAGCTGTTTGCCAATAATATAGTACACCTGTATTACAACCAGGCAATGAATCCGGAAAGTATGGCAGAAACTACGGCTTACACGGTAAATAAAGATATAGGCAACCCTTCCGCAGTTTATACAAACACGGACCAGCCTGACTTCGCCGAACTTTATTTTACAAGGGCATTTCAGCCGGGTACTGTTTATGAAATGATGATTTCGTCCTCGGTAAAAAATTGCCGGGATATGGAAATGCTGCATGATACCCTCATTGCTTTCGGACTGGCCGAGACAGCAGACACGGGGGATGTGGTAATTAATGAACTGCTGTTTAATCCGTGGACCAACGGAGTGGATTATGTGGAAATCTATAACCGGTCATTAAAAATTATTGACCTGAGCGTGCTGCAATTGGGTACGGTAAAATACAGCCCGCCCAATCCGCCCGACACCTCATTCTATCCGATCATTCACCAACAGACAATTCTTGTTCCAGGGGCTTATGCTCTGCTCACTTCATCGCCGGCAACAGTCGAAAAACAATATGTTACTTCCGACCCGAATGTGTTTCTTAAAACAGATCCTTTTCCGGCATATAACAATGATGAAGGAACGGCAATCTTGTCAACCTATACGGGAGAGATACTGGATTTGTTTACTTACTCAGAAGACATGCATTATCCATTGCTGAATTATGTGGATGGCGTTTCGCTGGAACGTATAAATTTTGAATCGCCCACAGATAACCGGAACAACTGGCATTCAGCTGCCGAAAGTGTTGGGTTTGGCACACCGGGAGTCCGGAATTCGCAGTTTACAGAGTCTTCTCCCGATACGGAAGACCAAATTATGGTGGAACCCGAAATATTTTCACCGGATAACGATGGTTATAACGACGTTGTCAGTATTAAATATACATTTGAGCAGCCCGGTTATAACATGACCGTGGATGTTTATGATGCGCACGGAAGATTGGTGCGCAAGCTGGTAAATAACGAATACCTGGGTACATCAGGGGCAGTTAACTGGGATGGGATTCAGGATGATAATACCAAAGCGCCTGTAGGAATTTATGTATTTTATGTGCAGATATTTGATTTGAGTGGTAACGTGAAACATTATAAGAAAACGTGTGTGCTGGCAGCGAAATTGTAAACTGCCCGAAGTACATTTAAACAAAAGT
>QMPO01000113.1 GCA_003648625.1 Bacteroidota bacterium | reverse complement strand
TCTTTTAAAAGCTTGGTGTCTTTGTCATCCAATGGGATCTTTTCCTCGTTGCCCAAACCGAAATTCTCTCCGATAACTTCCATCATTTTCTCAAAATCAGTATCGGCATTTCCGGAAAGATTCTGGCGGAATTCGCCGATCAGCTCCGTGAACTTTTCTTCCGACATTTTCTGGTATTGCAATAAGTTGAAATAAGTATCATATTTTGTCGGACCATTGCCTAGAGTTAAGCCTCCGGTCTCATGGTCGGCTGTTACTACAATTAAGGTTTCATCCGGGTGCTTATCATAAAAAGCGATAGCCACATCAATGGCTTTGGCAAAATCAATGACTTCATTGACAGCTGTTGCCGCGTCATCGGAATGGCAGGCCCAGTCAATCTTGCCTCCTTCTACCATCATAAAAAAGCCGTTTTCGTTGTCGAGCATTTCGATGGCCTTGGCCGTCAGATCGCCAAGATGAACTTCGGTTTGTTCCATATCGATCACATAATTCATGGCACCACTTTCGGTTACCGGGTTAGGTACGGCAATTACTCTTCCGGTTTCCTTGTTCAAAGCCAGAAAATCGTCCACATTGTTCACATACCCGAAACCATTTTCTTTAGCCTTTTCAATCAGGTTAATCGACTGGCCATCAATCTCTCCCTCAGGTAATTTGAAACCACCGCCCCCGAAAAAGTCGAAAGAGCTGTTAACAAGGTCATTACCGATCTCAAAATACATACTGCGTTTGGGTTGGTGCGCATAAAATACGGCTGGTGTTGCGTGATCAATGGAGACACTGGTCAGTATACCAACTTTCATCCCGGATTCTTTAAATTTTTCAGCTATTGTTTTAAAAGGTTGTTTTCCTTCGGGATCCATAGATATCCGGTTGATATTGGTTTTGTGCCCTGTGGCCAGCGCTGTTCCTGAAGCCGCTGATCCGGTAATGAAGTTGTTAAATGCATAGGTACTGGCAAATCCAACCGCTGGAAATTCGGTAAAACCAAAATGCTCGAATCCTTTTTTGTTATCTAAGGCCGCCTGATAAGCCTCGGCCAGGTTTACCTGTGCCTGTCCCATACCGTCGCCGATGAACAGGAATACATATTTGGCTTTGTGATGTGTATGCATATCGGTGCACGAAGTCACCAAAAACACACTGATGATGCTCAATAATAGAAATAAAGTAAGTTTTTTCATGATCGTTTTTTTCTTAAAAAGCAAAGCTATTGATTAATTAAAAACATCATACTATTTGTGCTTGATTTATTATCATCCAACATACCCGATATCTTATTACTTTTGCAGCCAATTACTTACATAATGACAGCAAGAGACATAGAGATCATGGCGCCGGTAGGTTCGTATGCTTCGCTGCATGCAGCCATCCAGGGGGGTGCCGATTCGGTGTATTTCGGTATCGGTAAGTTGAATATGCGCTCCAATTCATCGCAAAATTTTACACTGGAAGACCTTAAGGAAATCAGCCGTATTTGCCAGGAGCATAACATTCGTACCTACATTACGCTGAACACGGTCATCTACGACCATGAGCTGGAGGAGATGAAGCAAATTGTTGATGCCGCCAAAGTTAACAGCATCAGCGCCCTGATTGCTTCCGACTGGTCGGTCATTACTTATGCCAGGTCGAAAGGAATGGAGATACACATGTCCACTCAAACCAACATCACCAACATGGAAGCGGTAAAATATTACGCACAGTTTGCCGATGTGATGGTGACAGCAAGAGAATTGCAACTGGCACAGGTGAAATCCATCACGGAAACTATAAAAGAACAAAATATAAAAGGCCCTTCCGGAAAACTTGTTCAAATTGAGATTTTTGCTCATGGAGCTCTGTGTATGGCTGTTTCGGGCAAATGTTATTTGAGCCTTGACAACCTGAATTCGTCAGCTAACCGGGGTGCCTGCCTGCAACCCTGCCGCCGGAAATACATTGTTAAAGACAAGGAATCGGACCTGGAGCTGGAAATAGACGGCGAATACATCATGTCGCCCAAAGACCTGAACACAGTTTCTTTTCTTGACAAGATACTCGACGCCGGTGTCAGGGTACTGAAGCTGGAAGGGCGTGGCCGTTCGCCGGAATATGTGAAAACAGTAGCGGCTGTTTACCGCGAAGCGGTTGATGCCTGGTTTGCCGGTGACTATACTCAGGAGCGAATTGACAAGTGGAACGATCGGCTGGCAACAGTATATAACCGTGGGTTTTGGGATGGTTATTATATGGGCCGCAAACTGGGCGAATGGACAGAAGAATACGGCAACCAGGCCACGCAACGTAAAACGTACATTGGCAAAGTGACCAATTATTTTAACAAAATAGGTGTAGCCGAACTGAAAATAGAAACCCACGATCTGTCGATTGACGAAGAGATTAAGATCATTGGTTCTACTACAGGCGTTTATGAAGACAAGGTGCTCGAAATCCGCCTGGACTATGATCCCGTTAAAAAGGCAGTCAAGGGCGATGTGTGTTCTATTCCTGTCAAAGAACTGGTACGCAGGGGCGATAAAGTTTATAAAATCGTTCCGGCTGATAAAAGCGTCCCTAACCTGGTACAGCAATAATGATTATCTCTCAAATAGTAGCCGTTTCGCTGAACAATGTTATTGGGATAAACAATGGTCTTCCCTGGCATATGCCTGATGATCAGGCCTGGTTCAAAGAAAAAACATGGGGGCATCACATTGTTACCGGTAGAAGAAATTATGAAGCCGAAGGAAAAGCGTTACCGGGAAGGGTTAACATTGTGTTGACACGTAATCCGGATTACAATATACCAGACGGCATCGTAGTGCACCATCTGGAAGACACTATTGAAATAGCTGAAAACGCAGGTGAAACGGAGCTGTTCATTGTAGGTGGTGCAGAGATCTACAAACTGGCGATGCCTGTCACTGACAGAATCTATCTGACACGTATCCATACTATTGTGGAAGGAGACACCTGCTATCCGGAAATTGACGAAAACATCTGGAAAGAAGTTTCCCGTACCAGTCACACCAAAGATGCCCGCAATCCTTTTGATTATGACTTTGTAATTTATGAAAGGAAAAATGATCAGCTATAACCTGCATCAGCACACACTGTTTTCCGACGGAAAAGACAAACCGGAAAAATATGTGGAAAAAGCCCTGGAGCAGGGATTTACAGCCCTCGGGTTCTCCGAGCATTCACCCCTGCCATTTGACACTTCGTTTTCTCTAAAGGAAGAACAGATTGATGAGTATATCCTAACCATCAATAAACTCAAAGAAAAGTACCACAACCGTCTTGCTATTTACCGCGCACTTGAAATGGATTACATACCGGGCTTTTCGGAAGACTTTGGTTTGTTGCAGAAAAAATGCCAGACAGACTATCTGATCGGATCAGTCCACCTCGTCAGGCCGGAAGATACAGATGAACTTTGGTTTACCGACGGTCCTGATTACCGGGTTTATGATAAAGGAATTAAAGATTTTTTTGGAGGGAATATCCGCAAGGCAGTAAAAGCATTTTATCATCAAAGTAACCAGATGATCGAAACCCAGCAGTTCGATATCATCGGGCATTTTGACAAGATTACCATGCACAACCGGAACCGCTTTTTTACCGATGAAGAAAAATGGTATCGTGATCTTGTGAACGAAACTGTTGAACTGATCAAACAGAAAAATCTGATCGTTGAAATTAACACCCGTGGTATCTATAAAAAACGGTCCGATACTTTTTTCCCGGACGGTTATGCCCTCCGGCAGGTGAAAATGAAAAACATCCCCATATTGATATCTTCTGATGCACACCAGGCTGCAGAAATTTCCATGTTATTTGATGATGCGCGTCAATATTTGACAGACCTCGGTTTTTATGACGTGATGTATTTTGAAAACAGGCACTGGAAACCCATTCCTTTAGAAGAAGTTTCTTTCTAGGAAAAGCTGTCTTTCATTCTGTCAAAATTTCATCGCATAATACTGTTTTCCCGCTTATTACTGTCATTTTTTCAGTTTATTTTGTCAAAACATTTCATTTTTTAATTGGCATACAATTTGAAAAACAGCAGGTGAAGTACAAGAATAAAATTAAACTAAGAAGAAAGGAGGGTTTAATCATGACAATGAAATTAGCAAAAAGAAATGATGATTGGGGCTTCCCTTCAGTTTGGGAGGACTTTTTCAACAGCGATCTGTTTAATTTACCGGCTATAGCTTCACGAGGAATGACCGTGCCGGCCGTGAATATCACGGAAACGGATACTGAGTTTATTCTGGAATTAGCTGCACCGGGAATGAAAAAATCCGATTTTCATGTAAACATCGATCGCAACGTTCTGACTGTTTCTTCGGAAAAAGAGGAAGAAAAAGAAGAGAAAGACAAAAACTACACGAGAAAAGAATTTAGCTACAGCTCATTTCAAAGGTCATTTACCTTACCTGAGTCTGTTAATCAGGAGAAAATTGACGCTAAATACGCAAATGGCGTGCTAAAGCTCATTTTACCGAAGAAAGAGGAAGTAATCCCCAAAACCAAAGAGATCAAAATCTCTTAATGTGTGATTTTCTACCGACCCCCTCTGGGTCGGTATTTTTATTTAACAAATACGAAAGGAGGAATGAATATGAAACGGTTATGGATATTCATAGTGCCTTTTTTAGTCACCGCTTGTCAGGGGCAGACAGCTGACAACAATGTTGAAAACCCGGACCTGTCTGCAAAGGTTAACAAGCCTAAGGTAGAAGTCAAAGTAAATAAAGAATACGATGAAAACGGGAACCTGATCAGGTACGATTCTGCTTATGTCTGGTCGTACACCAATACGCTTGGCGATTCAGGCTATGTGAATATCGATTCGTTGATGTTACAGTTCCGGCCTTTTATGCAGGATCATTTTCAGATGACCTTTCCCGACATCGAACAGGATTGGATGAGAAACGATTCCTTGTTTTTTCATCAGTTCTTAGGTCCTGATTATTTTATGGACAGGTGGCAAAACGAATTAGAGAGAATGAACCGGAGGATCAGGGAAATGGATTCATTGAAGTCCCTTTTTCTGGATGAATATTATCCGGGGTTAATGCGCAAACAAAAATTGAATTAAACTAAAAAAGCGAGTCTTTTGATTCGCTTTTCTTTTTTTATGCAGGATCGTAGGCCCATTTTACGTAGGCTGCTCCCCAGGTAAACCCGCCGCCGAATGCAGCAAGAATCAGGTTATCTCCCTTTTTAAGTTTATGTTCCCATTCGTGCAGACACATCGGTATGGTTCCGTTGGTGGTATTTCCATATCGCTGAATGTTGATCATAACCTTTTCAGGGTCCAGCCCCATCCGCCGTGCTGTTGCGTCAATAATCCGAAGGTTGGCCTGATGAGGTACCAGATAAGCAATACTGTCACTGGTAAGGTTATTACGTTCCATCATTTCTACCGAAACATCTGCCATGCCTTTTACGGCAAATTTAAAAACCTGTTGCCCCTCCTGATGGATAAAATGTTCATGTGCGTCAATGGTTTCGTGCGAAGGAGGTTTGACCGAACCGCCTGCTGTCTGGTACAGATAAATACGGCCTGAACCGTCTGTATAGTTCTTTGTATCCATCACGCCATAGCCGTCTGTATTGGGTTCCAGCAACACCGCGCCACCGGCGTCACCAAATAAAATGCATGTTGTACGGTCAGTATAATCAGTAATTGACGACATTTTGTCGGCGCCTACCAATACAACTTTTTTGTATTGGCCCGACTCAATAAATTTAGCTGCTGTATTTAATGCAAACAGAAAACCGGAACAAGCTGCATTGATATCAAAACTCCATGCATTTTTAATTCCTACTTTGTCGCAAATGATGTTGGATGAAGCAGGAAAGAGCATATCCGGAGTAACCGTTGCCAATATCAGCAAATCTATTTCTTCGGGAGATGTATTTGTTTTTTTCAGTAATCCTTTAACCGCTTCAGCACCAATATCCGATGTTCCTTTACCCTCGCCTTTTAATATGTGTCGTTCCCTGATACCTGTACGCGAAATGATCCATTCATCCGACGTATCCACCATCCTTTCCAATTCTTCATTGGTTAAAATATATTCTGGTGCCCATCCGTGTATACCTGTAATTGCGGCGCGAACCTTTGTCATAGTGTAATGATTAATTAATTGCGTGCAAAAGTAATAATTTTAAACAGCAACCGGCTTTTTACCCTTTATACTCCCTTCATCTGTAAAACAAAAAACCCTTATCCAAGACAAGGAATAAGGGTTTATGAAGTTGTAAACCAGTTTACTATACTGTTATTTAAGGAGTTTACTCGGCTTTGGCATTCTCAACTACCAGCTTTCCTTTATAGTAAAGGTCACCATCTACGTAGTAGGCACGATGATAAATATGAACCGTACCGGTAGTCGGGCAGGTAGCCAATTGAGGAGTTGTAGCCTTATAATGCGTTCTTCTTTTATCTCTCCTTGTTTTCGAAATTTTTCTCTTTGGATGTGCCATTTTTTATTTCAATTTTAATTATTTCAGGTTTAGTTTTTTTAAAGCATCCCACCGTGGATCGATGCTTTGTTTTGTATGTGTCTCGATTTTTCCAATTATATCAGGATCGCAGTCTTCAATATGGATATGCGCTTTTTTAATCGGTAACAGTAAATTCACATACTCATAAATATACTGTGTAAGATCAAACCTGTTATCGGTCAGCGGCACCATTATTACCTCATCTGTCTCTTCTTCAAATGTTTCGCCAAATTTCACCACTAACCGGAATTCGCCTTCAAAATCCTGAAAATAATTTCCCAGACATCGTTCACACACAAGTTCGAAGCGGCCGTTAAGATGAAAATGCAGGTCCATTAACGTTGTTTCCTTGATCAATTCTACAGAGACAGAAGCTGTTCCCTGTTTTACATCGAGTAAATCATCACCTTCAAAGAACTCTTCATTTATCTTGAATTCGAAAGAATGTTTTCCTGCGCTTAACCCTCTAAAAGGTATGGTATAATCCTTTTCCATCTTCTTCCTCATTCAAAATCGGGCGGCAAAAGTACTTATTATTATTGTGTTTTACAAATTTTTGCGCCGGATGTACAAAAAAATGGCCAGGAACATCAACAGCTCCCCAAAACCATAAATCCACCAGTTAAAATACTGCGGAACAAAGTGTAACGCATGCGCCTGTACATCTTCACTTACCGAAAATGATAGCACTTCATTAAAACTGAACTTTTGCAGGATAAACCTTGCATACTCTTCGGTATAGGAAATGATGACAACAACAGAGCCAACGATCAGCAGCAGCCATTCCTGCTTATTCAGTGATAAAAGCTTACCATCGCGGTTTGGGAGGAGCAGAAAAACCGCCAGAAGGATCATTGTACATGCATTGATAACGGGGCCGATTACCGGACCGACCCATGTGGTGGGGATCAGGAACAAAACATCCCACGTAAGTAAAGATTCGGGCCAGCCGAGGAAAAGTTTTAAGAATACATAATAAAAAATGTCCCACACGGCAAAGGAAAAGATAAACCAGGCAAAACGAGCCGGCGCTTTTTCCGAAGCTATAAACCCAATACTCAGCAGCATGACCATAGTAGCCAGCTCGCGGAATAATTCGGCAACAATCAAATTGGGTGCGATCGGGCGGAGCGGAAAAGCAAATCCGTCAGGATAATAAATTTCCCGCAGGTAAATCACAACAACGGTTTCCAACAGGCCCATGGCTATCGAAAACAAAGTGATCCAGAAAAATTTTGTTGACAAGGAACTTTTTCGAATCATTTCCTTCTTTTTTAACATTATAAAATTAAGCATAATTCAACCTGAAAAGCAAACTCTTATCCACTATCTTTCTTTTATCCCCCGATTGCCGTACCTTAGCCGTAAAGATTCATTTTTGATTATGGAACGATTTACGATTTACAATCCCACAAGGCTGCACTTCGGCGAAGGCGTGGTGGACAAACTGGGAGAAAGTGTACGCAAACAGGGCCTAAAAGTGATGCTTATCTATGGTCAGGGATCGGTAAAGAAATATGGTTATTACGATCGGGTGGTGGCCCTGCTGAAGTCAAATAACCTTGATGTTATAACTTATGGTGGTATCAAACCCAATCCGGTTATTGAAGATGTGCGTGATGCTGTCGAACTGGGAAGGAAAGAAAAAGTTGATGTCGTTGTAGCTTTGGGAGGCGGAAGCGTGATTGATTCTGCCAAAATCATTTCCCTTTCCATTGCCTCAGGGTATGATGGCTGGGAAATTATGAAATACAAAGTTTTTCCAACTTCAGCCATTCCCTTAATTTGTGTATTGACGCTGGCAGCTACGGGTACGGAAATGAATTTCGCTGCCGTAGTCCAGAACAACAAAACAGGAGAAAAAATCGGTTATGTGAACGACCTGATATATCCTTTGGAATCTTTTCTCGATCCCGCATATACTGTAAGTGTTCCGCGTGATTATACCGCTTATGGAATTGTTGACCTTATTGCCCACGCTCTGGAAAACTATTTCGGACAAGGCGAACCACCGGTGATTGACCAGATTACTTTCGATATCATCAAAGATGCTATGAAATGGGGGCCGATGCTGCTGGAGAATTTAGATGATGTAGAACTACGCGCCAACATCATGCTGGATGCCACTCTTGCTTTGAATGGACTGACCCGG
>QMPO01000112.1 GCA_003648625.1 Bacteroidota bacterium | reverse complement strand
TTATTTAATTTTTTATTCATTAACATTTTATATTTCTATTCTACTTTATTCCTGTAAATATGATAGCCGGTGGAATATTTAAAATGGCTGCAATAACACGGGTTTGATGAAATTTCTGTTTTATAAGTTGATAAATTAGCCATGTATATTGATAGGTGATAAATTTCCCGTTTTCATTAAGTAAATTATATGTTTTTGCAATAACTCTCTTTCTTTTCATTCTGTCGAAAAATGTAAACGGAATGGTAGAAATGACATAATCTACTTTATTAATTTTATATCTGTTTTTTAATATTGTTCGTGCGTATTCAGCATCTGCATTAACTATTACTAAACGTTCATCCTTAATGTTTAACAGTTCTTTTATAAACAACTCATTTGTTTCAAAAACAAAAAGGACAGCATTTTCATGCATCCGTTCCAAAAGATGTGTTGTTATCACTCCATTGCCGGGGCCATATTCAACCAGTAAATTAGCTTTGTCAAAATCTATATTCCCAAGCATCTTCTTGATAACATGCTTGCTGGTGGAAAAAGCGGCCCCTACCTTTTTATCCTTTATAAATTCTCTGATCAATATTTTTTCTGTCATATCGTTTTAATCAGTTTGGATTTAAAAATCATTCTTTGCTAAGCTTGATTTCTATGGTTTTATTGGAGTCAAGATTAAATTTTGCATCCTCATACCTCGGAGGTCCCATAAAACCTTCTGCATTATTTGAGACACCTACCGGCTCTTTTGGTATTCCTATGAAATTTTGATTTATTTTACCGTTTGTGTCAATATCTTGATAAACCGATACTGCATAAGTTCCGGTTTTTAAATTTTCAAAATACATGGTTACAGTATTCGAAATAACTTTCGCTTTTTTAAAACTGTTTGCTTTTGATATTTTAATAGGGAAACCATCTTCCGAAGTATAGAGATACACATAAATTTCACCCTTAATACTTTTAATGCCTGTTATGTTTACTGTTAATGTGTATTGCTGGGCAAACACAACAGCACTAACTAAAACAAAAACCATTATAAATATTATCCTTTTCATCATCACTCTAATAACTCAACCCGACTGAATTAGTATTTAGGTCGGGTTGATATTAAAAATTTTTATCCTTCTGTTTCTTTACAAGCCAAACCGTATATTAAAATATTAAGCATACTGTCTAAACGATTACTTATTTCAGAATACCTGTTTTCCAAAAAAAATGGTATTTCCAATCCCTTTAATGCTGTTGCTAATCCATAAGCATACATTTTCGTTTCTTCCTCGTTAATATTAAACTCTCTTTTGTTAATGCCGTCTTGTAATATTTGTTCTAATAACAATATTTCGTATTCATCATATTTTACCCTGTATTTTTGAATAAAATCGAAATGATTAAGATAATCTGATTTAATAGCTGAATACAGGTTTGAAAGCTCATTAATCAGCTCCATTCTTTTAATAATGTATTTTTTTATTTTTAATTTACTATCAATATTTGCTGTAATTATTTTATTCAACTCTCTAAACATTGTATTACCTTCTTTTTCTACTACAGCAGCGAACACTTCGTCTTTGCTTCTGAAATAGTGATACAAAGTGCTTTTGCCTTTTCCGGCAGCAGTTGCAATTTCATCCATGGTAGCTTTTTTAAAGCCAAACCTCTTAAAGATATTTTGTGCAACTTTAATAATTCTATTTTTAATATCAATGTCTTCCATCGTATAAAATTATAATACTAACAGACTATTTAAGTATTTCGGTCTGCAAAGAAATGTATTATTTTTATTGTACGCAAGATTTTTTAAAAATTTAACATTTGAACTTGTCAGAAACTTCTTTATTCAATCGGTTTTTAAACACCATGTCACTTTATAATCTAAACCAATTGTTTTTTGCGTTGGCAAATAATAGCTCTTATCATTTTTTCGGGATGAGCTATTTGCGTGGTAGGTTTTCAATTTTGTTAGTCGTATTTTGATTTTTATAGCTTGCTGCCAACTTCCTTATATCCAGAATAAAGGTACATATATATCCGTTTATTTTCCGGGTAACAGGAACTTTTTTACTTGCCTGTCAGGTTATCCTTTATGGTTCCAATAAAAAACCCGGCTGTTAACCGGGCTTCTTTAAAATTTATTTTCAGTTCTCTTAACCGTTCATCGAGATTAAAAACTCTTCGTTGGTTTTGGTGAATTTTATTCTGTCTTTCAGGAATTCCATAGCTTCCAGCGGGTTCATATCCGCCAGGTGGTTACGGAGAATCCATATCCTCTGGAGGTTTTCTTTATCCATCAGCAGGTCTTCACGGCGCGTACTTGACGCCACGATGTCGATAGCAGGATAAATCCGTTTGTTGGACAATTTACGGTCGAGTTGAAGTTCCATATTACCGGTTCCTTTAAATTCCTCGAAAATAACTTCGTCCATTTTCGAACCTGTGTCGATCAGTGCTGTGGCAAGTATGGTCAGCGAACCGCCGTACTCAATGTTCCTGGCAGCACCGAAAAATCGTTTTGGCTTCTGCAGGGCGTTGGCTTCAACACCGCCTGATAAAACTTTACCGGAGGCAGGCGACATCGTGTTGTAGGCTCTGGCCAGTCGTGTGATGGAGTCTAACAAAATAACTACATCATGGCCACATTCGGTTAATCTCTTGGCTTTTTCCAGTACCAGGTTGGCAATTTTTACATGCTTCTCAGCCGGTTCGTCAAAAGTAGAGGCAATTACCTCAGCTTTCACACTGCGTTCCATGTCGGTAACCTCTTCCGGACGCTCATCAATTAAAAGGATGATGAGGTACACTTCGGGGTGGTTAGCGGCAATGGCATTGGCAATTTCTTTCAGTAAAACGGTTTTACCGGTTTTTGGCTGCGAAACAATCAAACCGCGCTGCCCTTTGCCAATAGGTGTAAACATATCCATGATACGCACGGAGATGGTTTCTTCCTTATGTCCTGTGATGGTAAATTTCTCCTCCGGGAACAGTGGTTTCAGGAAATCGAAAGGTATTCTGTCGCGTACATCTTCCGGAAGTTTTCCGTTTATTTTTTCCACTTTGATCAGCGGAAAATATTTTTCGCTCTCTTTTGGAGGCCTGATGGCACCTTTAACCGTGTCACCGGTTTTCAGACCGAATAACTTGATCTGCGATTGCGATACATACACATCGTCCGGTGAGTTCAGGTAGTAATAATCAGATGACCTGAGGAAGCCATAGCCGTCCGGCATAATTTCCAGAACACCCTCGGCAATTACCATGCCTTCAAACTCAAAAGCGTATTCTTTCCTTTGCTTTTTCTCGTTCTGGTTTTCTTCCTTTTTTCCGCTATTGTCTCTTCTGTGCTGCTGATCGTAAGGTTTCTTTTCCTTATGCTCGCGGTTACTTTTTACTTCATGCTCGCGGTTGCTTTTTACTTCATGCTCGCGGTTGCTCTTTACATCGTGCTCGCGGTTGCTTTTCACTTCATGTTCCCGCGTGTTTTTCACCTCTTTCTTTGAGCGGTCTTCTTCAGCAGGGACACTCGTTTTAGCGATAGACTCTTCTTCCAGAGCATTAATTACCGGTTTATTCGTGTTTTCACGCTTTGGCTTGTCGGTATGTGTTTTCACCCGCCTTCTTCTTCGTGCATCATCCGAAGCATCTGGTTTTGCTGTGCGCTCCTTTTTATGTGATGAGCCGGACGGGGAAGTCCTGCCTGAAGTGCTTTTTCTTTCGTTGTCTTTCTTAGGATCTTCTTCTTGCGTCCTGGCAGGCGGGTTTAATGCCTGCTGGTCCAGAATCTTGTAAATCAGATCTTTCTTTAATAATTTGTCTGCCTTAGGAATGTTAAGATCCTTGGCAATTTGTCTTAAATCAGCAACAAGTTTGCTATTTAATTCAATAATATCGTACATAAATTATGGATTTAATCGTTTTCGATTGATTTTATTTAAAAATCGAAATATTTTAGTGTAAATAATAATACTCTGTTATGGAGGATTTGTCAGCTATAGAAAGTAATTCTATACCGGCGCAAATATACAACTTTTTATGTAAAAAGCACTGATTAAAATAAACTTATAAAGTTTTTAACAAATATTTGCTGATCTTTCCCGTCTTAAATACGCAAAATCCTTTCTTCATCTTCTGGGATATTATGTACTTTTGCAGCCAATTCATAAATGTACCGTCATGATTCAGCGCAAACAATCTGTGTTTTTACTTTTGGCAGCCATAGTTTTGGGTCTGCTTTATTATTTTCCTTTGGCATCGTTTATTGGTGATAAAGATTCACTTGAATTTTACGTATACCTTGTAGCCAGTAAGGTGCCTGATCAGGTGCCCGATCTTCCTGTTTATTTCGTTCTTCCGGTGTTAACGTTGAATACATTAATAATGCTGTTAACAATTGTATCGATATTTTTATTCAGGAAACGCATGTTACAACTTAACCTGGTACGTATCAATTTAATTCTGCTGTTGGTTATGATAGCGGGTTTCTTTTTCTATTATGTGCCTGCATTGGAAGATTTGTCGGGCGGGATTGTCGAATATGAAATGGGTGCTTATTTTCCGCTGGTAGCCTTTATCTTTTATATTATGGCGTACCGCGGTATCTTATTCGATGAAAAACTTGTGAGGTCGGCTGACAGGTTACGGTAACCGAATGGCGGAACTCAGTAGTTCTTTCCTCTTTTAGCTTCAAAAACATCCAGATCTTTTATCTCCTGTCCATCGATGGTCAACCGTACCATGGTGATCATTTTGTGAAGCCCGGAATGCCCTGCGGCCCCCGGGTTGATGTGTAAATGCCCGTACTTTTTATCAGGCATTACTTTCAAGATATGAGAGTGGCCGGAGATAAATAATTGGGGTTTATGTAGTTCGATCAGTTTTCTGGCTTGCGGACTGTACCTTCCCGGGTAACCGCCAATGTGTATCATCAGTACTTTTACATTTTCGCACAGAAAAACTTCGTGCTCTTTATATTCAGCCCTGACCACATAATCGTCAATATTGCCGTAAACGGCTCTGAGCGGTTTTATAGCTGATAGTTTATCGGCGGTCTCCATATTGCCGATATCGCCGGCATGCCATATCTCATCGCAGTGCATAAAAAAATCGGACACCCCCGGATGGATAAATCCGTGTGTGTCCGATAAGATGCCTATTTTTTTCATTCTGTTATTTAAAAAGCGTAGCCTACGCTCAGCATAAACATTTCCTTAAACTGGGTGCGGGGGCCTGTGTTTCCATTTTTATCGGTGATCATGACATCATCGTTGTAAAGAAGCTCTGTTGACAGGTCAACGCTAAGCCAGTTGTTTACTTTTAACCCAACCAGTACCTGCCAGTTTACATCAATGTTCTGGGGGGTATCCAGATAATCTGAAAAGAGTTCCAGTTTTGTACCCACGGTGATGTTTTTAACAATTTCTTTGGAAAGCGTGGCAATAAATTTGGCGCCCAACATAAATTTTGATTTATCGGCATGCTGTACAATATTGCCAGCTGTGTCTAAAACTGCCGGGTCAACGCCAAATGAGCCCAGATCGGCCAGTCTTTGGTCTGACACAACTAACAAGGCAGCAGTTGCCGGTGAAAAGTTCAGCATAAACCAGTCGTTTGGTTTGTATTTTATGCCGGGACCAATGTCAAAATAGCCGGGTGCCATGAATTTGGATATGAATGTGGAAGAATCAACTCCGTAATCGTACCCTTTGGCAAACTGTGAACTGAATTTTCCCATAACGGAAAAATACCAGTTTTTAGAAAATTGATAGGCGTATCCGGGAATGTATTCGATTTTGTCATCTGTTTTCATCGGGTCGGCTTTGCCTATTACCGAATAACCGAGAGCCAGATCCAGCCAGTTGGTGAAATTATGTTTCCCTTTCTGATAATTCAGCGACATATTGTAACGACCGATGCTCGTGATTGAGTTCTCGCCGCCGGCTGACCAGTTGGTAAAAGAGCTTTGTGAAAAGTTCAGGCTGACTTTGCCCATCATCACCCAGTTGCCGAATTGCAGGGTGTCTTGAGCGCTGGCCGAAATGAAGCCAAATACTAAAAGAATTAAAAGTAATTTTTTCATACGTTAATAGTTTAAATGATTTTAATGGTTTTGTTTAACGGCGCAAAGATAAATTTTTTACTATTTCAGTCAAGAAACAGAACACACTCGATGATCAGGTTATTTATAAACCCGAGTTTCCCTGATTGGGAATTTGCTTGCTTTTCAATTCGCCGGGAGGGCGGAAGTTTAATTTTATGTCATAACACGTGCGGACAGCTTCATTATCCTTAATGCCGGGCAGCCACCGGATCATTTGAATGACCCTGATCGCTTCTTCGGTGCATCCTCCGCCCAGAGGTTCAACGACTATAATATTTGATGGCAGACCGTTTCTTTCAAGTACAAACCGCAGGATTACTGTTCCGGTCAGGTTTAATTTAATGGCAGCTTCGGGCATTTCAAGCTTGTCCGTAATAAATTCCTGTACGGAAGAATAACCGGGATCAATAATGGCTTGCGGAAGTTTGTCCAGTTCTTTTAGCGCATATATTTTTAGCGATGAAGATACAGGTTCGTAAGGCAAAGGAATATGCGCATATCCACGCTTCTTTACACAGGATTTATATCGCTTGATGTTGTATTTGATGTTAAACTCATATTCGCTGCTAACCGGTTCCCCGAAGGATGTGGCAGGTTTCCAGAGGATAAGCCTGAATAGCCTGACAGCTGCACTATCAACAGAAGGTGAAACCGGGCCTGTTACTTTGATATCGGATGTCTTACCGTCCTTGTCAACGATAAAAGAAAGAGTTACAACACCTTCTTCACCATCAGATAAAGCCTGTTCGGGGTATTCCAGATGCATGCGGAGGAAATCCTTGATGAGAAGTTTTGACGAACGTGTTTCAGGCGGTTTATACTCTTGCCCGTGTGCTTCCTGCAACAGGAATACGAAGATTATGATGATGAGTGGCCGAAGAAAAAGCATGGTTGCGATTAAGCATATAAAGATAGTGCATTCTTTTGGTTAAATCAACTAATTGGCCAAAATACTATTTTGGAATACTGCTGACGGATGACGAAAATTGGTAACTTTACTAAAAATTTAATGGGATGGAAATTGTCTTATTTATCGGTGGACTTATTGCAGGGTTTGCAGCGGGATACCTGATTGGCAGACTGAGCCTAAAGTCGAAATTTACGAGTGCGGAAAGTGATCTTAAACAGCAAATTGCCGTTCTGAAGACGAAGCTGGATGAATTGGAAAAAGATAAGGAAGGTCTGGAAAAAGGTTTCGGTGAACAATTGGCTAAAAGGCAGGAAGCGGAGGTGCAGATAGCCTCCATGAAGTCGGATTTTGCTAACCTGAAGGAGAAGCTGGATGCCGAACGTAAGCAGATGGAGGAGTTGGAGAAAAAGTTCCAGACCGAGTTTGAGAATATTGCCAATAGGATTCTGAAACAGAATACGCTGGAGTTTACGCAAACCAGCGCAAAAAATATGACAGACCTGCTGACCCCTTTAAAAGAAAAGATCAGCAGTTTCGAAAAAAAGGTGGTGGAAACCTATGAAAAAGGCTTGAAAGACCAGACAGATTTAAAAGTGGAATTGCAGAAACTGTACGAATTGAGTATGGCACTTGATAAAGATGCAAAAGACCTCACCAGTGCACTGAAAGCGGATACGAAAAAACAAGGTAACTGGGGCGAGGTTATTCTGGAGCGGGTGCTTGAGCGCAGCGGATTGATAAAAGACGAGGAGTATTATTTGCAGTTCACGGGCAAATCGGAAGAAGGAGCTACGCTACGGCCTGATGTGGTCATTCGCCTGCCCGAGGATAAGCACCTGGTAATTGATTCCAAGGTGTCGTTAACAGCTTATACAGAATTCTCGGCAGCGGAATCGGAACAACAGCGGGATCTTGCCATGAAAAAGCACCTCGACTCGATCAAGAAACATGTGAAAGAACTGAGTGAGAAGAACTATTCAGAGTTACTGGGTATCAACTCGCCCGATTTTGTGTTGATGTTCTTGCCCATTGAACCTGCTTTCAGCGTTGCTGTTCAGGCGGATCATGAACTGTTTAATTATGCCTGGCAGCGAAAAGTGGTGATTGTCAGCCCGACAACGCTTCTGGCTACTCTGCGCACTATAGCATCTATTTGGAAATATGAAAAACAATCGCAAAATGCACAGGAAATTGCCCGCAGGGGAGGTTTGTTGTATGATAAGTTTGTAAGTTTTATAAATGATCTGGAAGCTGTAGGTGCCGGATTGAAACGAGCCGAAAAAGCCTATGAGGATGCACATAAAAAACTTACATCCGGCAGGGGGGACCTGATAACGCAGGCCGAGCAGCTGAAGGCAATGGGCGTAACGACAAAAAAAAGCCTTCCGGCAGAATTTATGGAATCAGAAGAATAACACATGGATAAAGAGATACAACAGGAAATGGTGTACGGAATCAGGCCGGTGCTTGAAGCCGTAGATGCCGGAAAAGAAGTGGAGAAGGTGCTTATTCAGAAAGGATTGCGCAGTACCACCTTTACGGAGTTAATGCAGATCCTTAAAGAGCATTCGGTACCTTACCAGTTTGTGCCTGTGGAGAAACTGAACCGGATAACACGAAAAAATCATCAGGGGATTGTGGCGTACATTTCACCGGTTGCTTTCTACCGGGTT
>QMPO01000111.1 GCA_003648625.1 Bacteroidota bacterium | reverse complement strand
GTGCGGAGCTTTAATAAAATGTATCTGTTTTGCCCCCCATAATCTGGCAACAGCATGAAGCAGGAATACATCGTCTCCAGAGGCTTTTGTTTTTCCATCCTGCCGGGCAACCATTTTTTGGTACGTTTCTTTGGCGAACATCAGATTGGCACCGTTGGCCATTAAGGGGAGCCCCAGACCCAAAGACCCCGCTCCCGAAGCAACAAGGCTCATAAAATCCAGCATGAAAAAATGCCGAAGTAGTCCTTTTTCTTCCGTATATACCACAGGGCCGACAATCATTTTCGGTTTCTTCACTTCATAATATGCCGCCAGACCTTGCAACCAGTTAGGTCCCATTGTACAATCGCCGTCCGTTGTAACAATCAGTTCGTACCTGGCCTTATCTATTCCTGTTTTTACAGCTGCTTTTTTTCCTTCCGTTTCCGCTTCCAGCAACCGAATATTTATGGTTTTGTGTTTGTCATTAAAACGGGTCACAAGTTTATATGTATCATCTTCCGAACGATCGTTAACTATCACTACCTCATACTTATCACCAGGATAATCCTGTAAGGCAATTGCTTTCAGCAATCGCTCAATATGCATGCTTTCATTGCGGACAGCGACCACGATGCTTATTTCAGGAAGAGGCGTGTTTGCCTTTGGATAAAATTGTTTTATACGCAACCAGCCAAAGGTGATAAGGAAAATAACGACCATATAAAGCATGGCAAAAACAAGCAGCAGCCAGAAAAAACCTGTAATGAAGGGAAGCATGAATTATAAATTAGTGTATGTTTCTTTTCCGTAAATTTGTTTAAAATAATTACACATCATTGAGCTCCGAACGCATCATATTAGGTATTGACCCCGGCACCACCATAATGGGTTACGGTTTGATTCACCAAAAGGGGAAGAAGATCAATCTTATCACCATGGGCGTACTTAAGCTGAGTAAATACAACGATCACGCACTAAAGTTAAAAAAGATTTTCGAACGAACACTGGGATTGATCGATGAGTATCATCCGGACGAGCTGGCCATTGAGGCTCCGTTTTACGGAAAAAATGTTCAATCGATGCTCAAACTCGGGCGGGCACAAGGGGTAGCAATGGCAGCCGGATTATACAAAGAGTTGCCCATTTTTGAATATTCCCCGAAAAAGATCAAGCAGTCGATCACAGGAAACGGTAATGCTTCAAAAGAGCAGGTAGCAGCAATGCTCGCCAACCTGATACAATCCGATAAGGCGCCTGAATTTCTTGATGCCACTGACGGCCTGGCTGCAGCGGTATGTCATTACTTCCAGGGAAGCCATACCAAAACAGGTAAAAACTACAGTGGCTGGAAAAACTTTTTAAAAGATAACCCCGACAGGGTCGGATAACGAAATTTATTTTTCCGTCAGTACTTCCATTGTATCTTCAA
This sequence comes from Bacteroidota bacterium, assembly GCA_003648625.1. GTDB lineage: Bacteria > Bacteroidota > Bacteroidia > Bacteroidales > F082 > UBA4459. The sequence goes on along the minus strand of QMPO01000111.1, from coordinate 7,366 downwards.
TTTCTCCGGGCGTACTTTTTATTTTCATGAAGGTTCCCATGGTCAGTTCGGGCCAGTATAAAGCGATCCTGTATTTTCCTGCCAGCATGGTTGCTTCTTTTCCCTGAAGAATGATCTCATAAGGCATGTTGGCAATATGGCCTTGGCCCACTATTTCCAGAAAATGTCCTTCTCCGGTCTCTTCATCCCAAAGCCCAACACCAAAAACAGCGACCTGCTTATCAGGAAACACCTGCTCATATACTTTGTGCGTATTTCCTTTTCCTTTATTTAAATTGTTTCGGATAATTTCCAGCCCTTCTTCAAACGAATCAAAAGTAGCCAGTTCATCCGGTTCATCAAAATAAGGCATCATCATCATGTAGTGATAATGTGGTAGGTCCTCGGCTTTTTCTTCACCTCCATAATTTTCAAGTGTTCCGAATTTTTTGAAAATATTCTTTGCTTTTTCTGATATGGCGACCAGCATTTTTTCCTGACCATTCAGTTGCTCACCCCAATAAGCCAAAAACATGTATTCAGGGTTTAAAAGAGTAATAGTAACTTTTCCGTCTTTTTTAACAAAAGCTGTTTTTAACACGCTGGCTAAAGCACCACGGTCGTTAAACTGTAAACTAAGATTTTTAAGTTCATCACTGGTAAAACAAACAACAAACAAATCTTCATTTTGTGCCGGATGGTATTCTCCAATCACGTCAAACCCGTCAGCGGTAATGGCATCTTTAATTTGTGCGCTTGCATCGGCTATCGAAGCATCAACTTCGGCCACTTTAAAATAAGGGGATAAGGTTTCCTGGGCGTCTATTTGCAATGCGCTCAAAACCAAGATAATCAATAGTAGTTTTCTCATCATTTTTATTTTTTAATTTCGGAGCTAAAAATACAACGAATACATGCAAATATTTACCTATGTATCTATTTTATAATAAATTAAAATAGGTGATAATGAAGTGAGTAGATTTATTTATTATCCGTTGTTATCCTCGGCGTACCACTCGGCATAAGAGGTAACTGTTTCGCGCAACAACAGATAGTTAAGACTAACCGAAGCGGGAAGTTTTTCCTTGATCCGCTCAGCAAAATCCGCTATCATCAACTCGCTTGTCGGCTGATAATCCAAAAAAATAACTTTGTCGAATGTGGCTTTCAATTCGCCGGAAACAGCTTCCGGATATTTATCGTATAAAACCAGTGCATGGTCAAATACGTCAATTATGGTTTTGCGAACAATTTTTTTCAGGTCACCAAAATCCATGACCATCCCCAGTTTAGGATTGTTCTCATCCTGAACGGGTGTTCCCGAAATGGTTACTTTCAACTCATACGAATGTCCATGAATATTCCGGCATAGCCCATCATAATTTTTTAACGCATGGGCCATTTCGAATTTGAACTCTTTGGTAATTCTGATTACAGGACGTGTTTTCATCTGTTTATTGAGTTGTTTTCAGTACTTTATATTTTTTGACTACCGTATTGTTTGCGTCTTTCAGTAACAAAACAAAGAAACCGCTCCCGATCATCGAAGTATTCACAGATGACCTTCCCGGCTCAATATTACCTTGCAGGTATGTTCTTCCATCGATACCCATCAGTGAATAAGTGAGCGTCAGGTTATTCCGGTATTCAATGTACAGGTTATTATTCACCGGGTTGGGATAGCACCAGATCAGTATCTCTTCGGGAATTTCGATACTGCTTGGGTTTCCCCAGATATCTTCTACAAATTCAGGATGATCAACGAATGGGTTGCGGTTGTCCTGGTATGAATAAACCACATCATTCCGGTGGCGTTCAAAATCATCGGGAGGATCCTGGAGGTGCCATTCAAGCAATGTGGATAATTTACCATGTTGCGGCGCCGGGGCCGTATTTACCGCGTCAACCACAATGAGGTTCAACTCGCCATTTCCCCCATCGTAACGCACATCCATGTAAAAGATCATCCGCGCTACATCACCTTTCACGGCATCACGTGGTTCAAATGAATCATCATCTATCCGGCAGCCCGGAGCTCCCGGAACAGGGTCTCCCCCCTCATCAAAATCGAGATTTCCACGGATAGAATTTACCTGTACATCCGCCGGTCTGATGTGATGGGCATCCGTTCCTTCGGGCGGGGTATTGCCAAAATCGCCATGCGACTTAGCCCAGACATGCTCTCTGTTCCACTCTCCCGTGCCTCCTCCAAAGGCATCTTTATCCCGCGAAATTCCCGAATAAATCAGTATAACATTGTTCGGATTATCAGGGTCTTCGTCCGATTCTTTCAGGATAAAATCTCTCAAATCGTTATAACTCGGCGCATCGTGATCCTTAATGATATCGTGCAGTGTTGTTTTAAGCTCATCACCGGTAAGTCCTATGGCATCATCATAATATCCCGGAGGAATCTGTGCTTTTACAGCAATGGAGACCATAACCAGGCTGATCAGCAATAAAATGTTTTTCATTTGTATGTATTTCATTCGATAATTTCGTTTCAGAAGGCTGCAAAAATAAAGTAAACCGATGAAACGATGATCAGGATGCCGCTAATTAAATACAAAAGCGAGGCAAACGATAAACTTTGCTTCCCCGGAACCACTACTACGCCACCAACAGCCATAACCAATGAAGCTGCAAACAATAAGGCTGTCACCGTTACAATATTCAGAGGAATGAAGTAAAGAAGCAATCCGGCCAAAAAAGTGTTGACCGCCTGAGCTGTTGCCGCCAGTAATACTTTGCGCTGATCGTTCAGTTCGTACGTGCGTTCTCCTTTTCTTATTTTAAACGCCTCCATAAACATGCGTATGCCTATGATGAAAAAACCGATGAATAAAACCGTGGACGTATAGCCGCGCAACAGGTACATGAATTTTCCCCCCAGGTAATAGCCCGCCAGAAACAAAACCGTTTGTGATAATGCCAGAATGACAATAGGAAATACTGTATTTTTCAGGCTTTCTTTTCCGGAAATACCCAATGCCACAGGGAAAACCTGAAACGAAAGTAAAACGACCAAAACCAAGGGCACCAAAGAAAGCATTATTTCAGACATTAGGGTGATACACCAGTTGGCTTATTTTTTCCAGCCAGTAAGCATCTGTTTCGTCAAACGAATTGAGCTCACGACTATCCACATCAAGCACACCACACAGTTCTTCTTTATCGTTGTACAAAGGTACAACGATCTCAGAACACGAACGACTGTCGCAGGCGATATGGCCCGGAAAAGCTTCCACATCGGGAACAACCACCGTTTCTTTTTTATTGATTGCCATCCAGCACACACCCGTATCTTTGGTCAGATCAATACATGCCAGTGAGCCCTGATAAGGCCCCACCTGTAGTTTGTCATCTATCAGAATATAAAACCCTGTCCAGAAAAAGTAAGGTATTTTATGGTGCAGCACGGCAATTATAGTGGACATATTAGATCCCGGATTGTTGCTGCTTTTTTTTATCAGATCATCAATCTGACGATAAAGCCGCTCATACTTTTGATATTTTGCCGTGTGCTCCATCAGTTTTTTACCCTTTCCAGCTCTACGGTAAAATGCCGTAAAATGGGTGCTTCCTTAACAATTTTAAATCCTTTTTTTATTTCATGCCTTCGGTCGTACACATTGGCCAGGGCAGCAAATACATAATCCATGTGGTTGTTGGTATAAACCCGGCGCGGGATCGTAAGCCGTACCAGTTCCAGTTCAGGATAACGATTTTTACCTGTTTCCGGGTCGCGGTCGGCAAGCAATGTCCCTATTTCCACTCCGCGGATCCCCCCTTCCAGATAAAGTTCAACAGCCAGTGTTTGCGCTACATATTCTTCAACCGGAAAATGAGGTAAGAAACGTTTAGCATCCACATAAATGGCATGTCCGCCAAAGGGATACTGTACCGGCACTCCGTAGTCTTTCAGCTTTTGCCCCAGGTAGGCCACCTGTCTGATCCTTGTTTCCAGGTAGTTGAAATCAGTTCCTTCGTAGAGTCCCTGTGCCAGTGCGTTCATATCGCGACCCGACATGCCCCCGTAGGAGATAAATCCTTCGAACAGAATATTAAACATACTTGCTTTTTCAAATAGTTCCTTCTCACGGAAACCGATAAACCCACCCATGTTTACAATAGCATCTTTTTTACTGCTCATTGTCATCCCGTCGGCATATGAGAACATTTCGCGGACAATCTCGCGGATGCTTTTACCTGCATAGCCTTCTTCCTTTGTTTTAATGAAATAAGCATTTTCGGCAAAACGGGCCGAATCGTAAAACACTTTGATCTCATATTTATTAGCCAGTTCACGTACGGCTTTCATATTGGCCATCGACACAGGTTGCCCGCCCGATGAATTACAGGTGATTGTAACGATGATCAGTGGAATCATTTCTTTTGGATGGCTTTTCAGCACTTTTTCCAGTTTATCTACATCAATGTTCCCTTTGAAAGGATAATCCAGTGTGGTGTTGAAAGCTTCGTCAATGGTACAGTCAATCGCATGCGCTCTTCGAAACTCTATATGGCCTTTTGTCGTGTCGAAATGGGTATTTCCGGGAATGATATCGCCTTCTTTGATCATTGCTGAAAAAAGTACGTTCTCGGCAGCACGCCCCTGATGGGTAGGTAAAAAATAGTCGAAACCTGTAATTTCTTTTATGGCTTCTTTCATTTTATAATAAGATGATGCTCCGGCATAACTTTCGTCTCCCAGCATCATTTCAGACCATTGCTTGTCGCTCATGGCGCCGGTACCTGAGTCGGTTAGCAAATCGATATAAACCTGGTTGCTTCTCAGGTTAAAAAGATTGTATCTGGCTTCTTTAATCCAGGTTTCTCTCTCCGGGCGGGAACTCCGGTGAATGTTCTCCACCATTTTAATTTTAAACGATTCCGAAAAAGGTAAATCCATTGTTATTAATTTTAATGAATACAAGAAATTTAATGAATTAACGGGGTAGCTGTACAGCTTACATTCATTAACAGAGAGGGTCTCTTTTTTTAATGTTTAAAAAGATTTTTTTCCGGCTAGTTTTTCTGAGGATCTTCATTTTTCAACCGATTCAGACAGCGAAATTATTAAAAACTTTGTAACCGGGTGAACATCTCAGCGTCATAATGACAAATTAGATTGTTGCACATTAAATACTTTATATCATGATTGAATTAACACCTGTACTTGTTTTAGTAGTTATTTTTGGATTTACTTACGGAATTATTGCTCTCCTTGTAAGGAGGAAGGAAAGAATGGCTTTGATTGAAAAAGGAGTGGACGCTTCCGGACTGGAATTTAAACAGAGCGTAAATTATTATGCCTTAAAAATAGGTTTGCTGTGCATCGGTGTTGCCATTGGATTGATAATAGGCGCCACACTTGTTGAAACCACTACATTAAATAATGAAGCTGCCTATTTCTCGATGATTTTTCTGTTTGGCGGTATCGGCCTGGTGGTCAGTCACTTTATGGAGAAGAAAGAGCGGAAGGAAGGCATATAAATTAAACCTGTCTTTGTCTTACTGTTCGGGATTTATCGTCCCGAACAGCGGTTTTTATACATAACGTTCGTACAGGTTGTCACGATCTTTTTCGGCCCTTCTTTTTTCAGCATTTTTAATTATTTCCCGCTTCCCGTTATCCGTACAATGATACCACTTCCTGATCTCTTCAAGGCTGCGGTAGCATCCAAGACATATATCGTTTGTGTCATGCGTGCAAACATGAATACAGGGTGATTTTACCTGGCTGCTATCACTCATTGTTTTCTATGTGCAGATTCATTTTTATCCGGGAAACAACCATATCAATAGCTACCTGGTTTTCACCTCCCCGCGGAATAATCACATCGGCGAAAAGCTTGGAAGGTTCAATAAATTGCTCGTGCATGGGTTTTACATAAGTTTCGTAATGTTTCAGCACATCATTATACGATCGTCCCCTCTCCACAATGTCCCGGCGCATAATACGGATCAAACGGTCATCATTATCGGTCGAAACAAACAGTTTAATATCCATGCGTTTACGAAGTTCTTCATTGCCCAGAATTAAAATTCCTTCGACAATAACCACGGTTTTCGGTTCAATGGTTATTGTTTCTTTGGCCCGGGCACAGGTAACGTAATTGTACATCGGCATTTGGATGGTATGTCCTGTACGCAAACGGTCGATTTGTTTAATCAGTAATTCCCACTCGATGGAATTAGGATGGTCAAAGTTGATTTTTAACTTTTCTTCCTGAGTCAGATGGCCGTTATCATAATAATAAGCATCCTGGGGGATAACAGCCACTGTTTCTTCCGGTATGGCATCAACAATTTTATTGACAACCGTGGTTTTTCCCGAACCACTTCCTCCGGCAATACCAATAATCAGCATGTATAAGTTGTATTAATTACGGGGAACAAAATTAACAAAATCGCCGGTTTGTTGCCTACATCAAAAAACTCATCATAATTCCGGCTGCTACCGCCGACCCGATCACACCGGCAACATTGGGCGCCATGGCGTGCATCAGCAGATGGTTTGATGAATCGTAGCGTAAACCTTCGTTTTGCACTACGCGGGCACTGTCGGGTACTGCCGATACACCTGCCGCACCAACTAACGGGTTGATCTTACAATCGTTGTGCAGAAACAAATTCATCACTTTCGCGAATAAGACACCTCCTGCTGTTGCCACTATAAACGAAAGCGCACCCAGCACGAAAATCAATATTGATTCGTTGGTTAAAAAAACATCAGCCTGGGTGGAGGCGCCAACCGTAAGTCCTAATAAGATAGTTACAATATCTATAAGCGACGTCCGTGCGGTATCAGCCAGGCGTTTGGTAACACCACTTTCTTTCAACAGGTTACCGAAGAACAACATCCCCAGTAATGGTAATGCTCCCGGAGAAATAAATGTGGTCAGTATCAGCGCAACGATAGGAAAAATAATTTTTTCGGTTTTACTGACCGAACGGGGTGGTTTCATCCGTATTACCCGCTCTTTTTTAGAAGTCAGCAGCCGCATGATAGGAGGTTGAATAACCGGCACAAGCGCCATATACGAATAGGCAGCAATGGCAATCGGACCGATCAGGTTATGTGTCTGCACACCTTTGATAATGCTTCCGTTAGCCAGCTTGGAAGAAAGAAAAATAGCAGTGGGTCCATCGGCGCCCCCGATGATACCAATAGCCCCGGCTTCGGGCATGTTAAAACCGAGATACAGTGCGCCGATGAACGTTAAAAAGATACCTACCTGGGCAGCAGCACCCAACAACATCAGGCGGGGATTGGAAATAAGGGATGAAAAATCAGTCATAGCGCCAATGCCAAGAAAGATGAGTGGGGGGTAGATCCCTTTAAGAACCCCGAAGTATAAATAGTTCAATACACTACCTTCCT
>QMPO01000110.1 GCA_003648625.1 Bacteroidota bacterium | reverse complement strand
TCCCCTTCAAGCGTATAGGCTTCCCAGGTAATTTTTGCCTCCCAGTCTTTTTCGTCAAACCACTTGTTGTAAAATTCCAGCGCCACACTCAGGTAACTGATCTCATTCCGATCGAACACCCTCCTGTAACGCCTGATGTTATTCATCACCCGGTCCCAGGCATAGGTTCTCAGGCTTTTGAATTTGTACGGTATTTCGTCTTTTTTAAATAGCATAAATCAAATAGAAAATTTAAATAACATTCTCAGCAGGTTTCATTTCTCTCCTCAGGAAAAGTGTAAACAAACCTAAAAAATAATACGGTCAAATATAATGAATTTCCGGCTTTGTCCGATAGTGTAAAATCTGTTATAAGGAAAGGCAAACTTGCCGCTTAGAACTCCAGCTCCAACTGCGGTGGTTCTTCGTCAGTCGGTGGAGTTTGCTCTTTATCGGTCAGCTTTTCGGGTTTTTTCACCTCTGGATCTTCGATAGCAACTTCTTTCTCCACAGCATCTTCAATCTCTTCAGCTTCTTCCACCGGAGGTGTGTAAGGTAAGGGGTCGATAAACTTCACTTTACGTACATCTTTGTTGCTCAGCCGTTTTCCCTTAGCCTTGTACCCTTTCACGGCAATAAAATCAGCCAGGGGCACCACCTCGTATTCCACCTCATTGTTTATCTTCGATTTGATCTCCACCTCCACACGCGGCAGGTGGTCAAACACGTAACCGATCAGTTTTGAACCGGCACTCTCGCTGATAAAGTTGTATTTCCTGTTCAGCACAAGATCGCCGTTCAGTTGGAACCGCTTGACATAATATTTTTCCTGTTCCCCGTCAAAATAGACGACCGTCACCAGTTCGTTCTCTTCCAGTTTCCTGAGGTGTACCATTTCATGATCGAAATGAGTGGAAAGATCGTAGCCGGTAATTTTAAACTCGCCCGTGGAGAGGATAGTCAGGATTTTGTCGTCCGACATAAATGCCCCGACAAACTGGCCGCGCTCATCGGTATTCAGCCGTTTTACCGTATCGTCGTACCAGATATTGATAGCTCCGAGTGTCGAAACTCCTTCTTCGCGCTGCACAATACTCTTTACCGGGTTTTTCGAAAGAGTATTTCCCCTGGAGCTCCGCCCTTTGATGGCCAGCGTACTGAAGTCAAAGTCGAAGCCGGTTTTCTTCATTTTGGGCTTAGGCCGCAGGTTTACTTTGATGATCTCTGCCTCGCCATTGGGGTTCGCCGTAAAATACAGCACCTTTGACCCGTCTCTCCCCTGGGTCAGGTTGTACTCCTTGTCGCGTGTAACACCCTTCACGGCAAAACGTTTCACAAATACATTCCCTTTCCTTCCGTCGCGATAGATCACATTGTAAATCGTACGGTCATCATTCTTTTTGAACACGTCAAGATGGATAATGTTTTTGCCAACAAATGTCTTGGGCGACACTTTGGTGACAATGTACGTACCGTCAGCCAGAAAGACAATGATGTCGTCGATGTCGGAACATTCGGTAACATATTCGTCTTTTTTAAGCGAGGTGCCGACAAAGCCTTCTTCTCGGTTCACATACAGTTTCTGGTTGGCTACAGCCACCGTAGCCGCCTGGATGGTATCGAAACTCCTGATTTCGGTTTTCCGCTCGCGCCCTTTGCCGTATTTCTTTTTCAGTTGTTTGTAATAATTGATGGTATAGTCGATCAGGTGGTCCAGGTGGTTCTGCACCTCTTCCATTTCTGTTTCTATGGCTTTGATCTGGTCGTCTGCTTTAAAAGCATTGTATTTGGAGATGCGTTTGATCTTGATCTCGGTCAGCCGGACGATGTCTTCTTCGGTAACTTTACGCCTGAGGAGTTTTTTAAAAGGCTGTATCCCTTTGTCAATAGTCTTGATGACACATTCCCATGTCTCGCATTTTTCGATCTTGAGGTAGATACGGTTTTCGATAAAGATCTTTTCGAGCGAATAGTTATGCCACTGCTGGTCCAACTCGCTCAACCGGATGTCCAGTTCATCTTTAAGCAGTTTTACCGTATGATCGGTATTGACCCGAAGAATCTTTTTCACCGAAAGGAACTGCGGTTTTCCGTCGTAGATGACACATGAGTTGGGCGACACCGACACTTCGCAGTTGGTAAAGGCATACAGGGCGTCAATTGTCTGGTCGGGCGACACATTCGATGCCAGGTGGATGACGATTTCCACATGTTCGGCCGTATTGTCGTCGATCTTCCTGATCTTGATCTTTCCTTTATCGTTGGCGGAAACGATGGAGTCAATCAGCGAGGTGGTGTTGGTTGTAAACGGTATCTCGGTGATCACCAGTGTTTTTTTGTCTTCCTGTCTGATGCGGGCTCTTACCCTCACTTTGCCTCCGCGTAACCCCTCGTTGTAACGGGTAAAATCGGCCATACCGCCGGTATTGAAATCGGGCAGCAGCTCAAAATCCTTTCCCCTGAGGAACTTAATGGATGCATCGATCAGCTCGTTGAAATTGTGCGGCAGTATTTTGGATGCCAGGCCTACGGCAATACCTTCGACACCCTGCGCCAGCAACAACGGGAATTTTACCGGCAGGGTCACCGGTTCCTTGTTGCGCCCGTCGTACGACGATTTCCATTCGGTGGTTTTAGGGTTGAACACCACTTCGCGGGCAAATTTGGAGAGCCGTGCTTCGATATACCGCGGGGCTGCCGAGCTGTCACCCGTCAGGGTATTGCCCCAGTTTCCCTGCGTTTCTATCAAAATATCTTTTTGCCCTAACTGCACCAGCGCATCTCCGATGGAAGCATCTCCGTGGGGATGAAACTGCATGGTATGACCGATGATGTTGGCCACCTTGTTGAACCTGCCGTCATCCAGGCGGTTCATGGCATGCAATATCCGGCGTTGTACCGGTTTCAGTCCGTCGTAAATTTCCGGTACGGCACGTTCCAGAATGACATAAGAAGCATAGTCAAGAAACCAGTTCTCATACATCCCACGCAAGGGAAGTGCCTGATAACTGCTCTCTTCCGTATTTTCCTGCATACCTTGCTGGTCGTCCTTTTCCTCCAGATCACTCATCAATAAAAACTATTTGAAATGGGTTATTTCCAATACCGCAGAACCAAAATTTCTGACAATAACATTAAAAGTGCGAAGATAATAAATAGCTTCCATAATTGACTTTCTTTATGCACAGTATTTAACATTTCCATTCGGGAAGATTCGTCTGCCGACAGTACTTCGGCATTTTTTATCTCTTCTGACTCAATCTGTTCCCTCAGTTCGGCAGCCGAATAAAAATCAAGCTGCGATTCCGTCCTGTCGTAATTCCATGCGAACACGTATTCCGTTTTCTGTTCCGATGTCAGGTCGTAAAAACCGTCTTTGCTGATCCCTTCGTGTACATCCAGCACCAGGCTGCCGTTCAGTATCTGCTGCCCGGGAATAAAGGCGTAGTCGCTTTCATGCGCCTCTATCCTGAACGGCTGGTCCGTATCAGGAAGCCGCTCCAGGTTGTTCAGCACTACTTTATCCTCTTTGCCGATAATTTGAAACAAACGGGTATGGGCATCACCTGCCACTGCGGCGCCATACATCACCGGTACAAAGAGTGCCTGGGTAGTGAAATTGCTGTACGATTTATCCAGCGGTGCCGACAGCAAAAACAAGCGTCCTTTTCCGGTTTTTTTCGTCAGCAGAAAATCATCACCGTCCAGTAGTGTTACGAGGCTCTCCATCCCGGAAGATATCGTGTAGCGGTAGCGAAAATGCCGATACACTACGGGAAGGTCGGCATTCTCCGGAATCTTCGTAATGGCATCGCTGAACAGCGGATGTGTTGTTTTGATGCCCTTCACCCTGCTTTGCCCTTCGGCCAGCGGACCGATACTTCCCGCACCAAAAGCACGCAGCAATTGATTTTCGTCTGTTTTGTCTTCGGCAGCTGCCGGAATGAACATCAGGTTGCCTCCTGCCTCCACATGGGTTTTCAGCTGCTCCGTCAGCCCGTTGGAAATGACCGGCAGGCTGTTCAGGATGATCAGGTTGAACCGGTTCAGCTCGTCAAACTGCACCCGGCGGTAGTCCATCTTCTGGTAACGGAACAAACTGTCGGAGCCATAAAACAGTGCCAGCGCATCACTTTGCCCGTCCACGCCGATCTCCAGCACATTCAGGTACTGTTTCACTTGAAAGGTGAAATACAAGTTATCATCGAAGGTAATGGGATAATCTTCTATCTCGAGCAGCCCGTAGTGCCATCCCGTATTCCGGGGTGTAAAACTCATGGTCACCAGCTCGTACCCCCCGGCTTTTATATCCACTCCGGCCACTGCTTTTTGCTGGTTGTTAACCCACAACTTCAGTGGAATTTTTTCGTAGTCCGTCTCAGAACTGTTGCGGATACGCACTTTCAACTGCGCTTTCCGGCCCGTGATCATCACCGGAGAGGTGAGCCAGCAGCTATCGATGTAAATGTTCCGCTTCTGCAGATGCGCCATCGGGAACAGGTAATAATAGCCATTAGTGTCTTCCTGCATGTGCCACAGGCTGGTGCTGTTTTTCTGAAAATCAGAAAACAGATACATCTCCCAGGCCGGATAATCTTTTTCGGAAGCTATGGAGGCTGCATTGCTGACAATATTTTCAATTTTCCGGCTCGCCGGAGAAACCGCCAGCCTGTCGAGTTCGTTCATCACTTCCTCCTTGTTCAGCACACGTCGCTGCGAGGGTCTTTGTTCGTTGCTGAGCAACACAAAACGTTTGTCGCGCGGCGAATGGGTCACCAGTTCTCCTGCTTTGCTGACCGCCTCTTCAAACAAGCGCCCGTTCTCCCCTTCGGCCATCATACTGAACGAATTATCGACATATACAGCTGTCAATCCGCCGGCTGTGGGCAACGCCCGCTTGCGGTTACGGTTCAGTTCAGGCCCGGCAAAAGCCAGCACGATCAGTGCCACCGCCAGTATACGCAGCAGCAACACAATGAGGTGCTTCAGCTTGTTCTGCTTGCGGGTTTGTGCCGTAATGTTTTTCAGGAACTCGATGTTGCTGAACCATAACTTTTTATACCTCCTGAAATTAAACAGGTGGATGATGACGGGGATCAAAACCGCCAGTAAACCGTACAGAAATTCCGGATGATTAAAAAACATAGCTCAGTACAGATGTAAGGCGCAAAATTAATAAAAAGGTGGCACCGGAGGCGGCACGTTAGTAACAAGTAAAGATTTACCAATAACTGGGGTTTATTGGGTGTAAAGGGAATTGGGTTTCTAACATCAACCGCCATACAAAATTTGAATTAAGCAAAATAATTAATATATTTGTGAGGAGCATTACATTGACCCAAACAACTACGATGCTACACACTCTAACCTATAAATTCCCAACACATCCCAGATCAACGGGCTGGCCATAAAGCCAACTCCTTTTTAACTCCGGCAACATTAACTTATAATAGCTATTAAGTTAAAAAATAACCATTAAAAAATTAACCTATGAAAACAAAAATTTTAATTCTCGTTGTATGGCTGTGTTACATCAGCTCAGTAAATGCGCAAGAGCCCGAATGGGCTTTTTACGCCAGTGGTAACTATATAAATTCCATTACCGAAGAAGGCAATGATGTGTGGATTGGCACCTCAAGCTCGTTGGTTATGTTAGAAAAACCCTCAGGCAATCTGACCTGGTTTAACAGGCTGAATTCAGACATCCCCGACAACTACGTAAATGAAGTCGTAGTTGGTAACGATGGAACCAAATGGGTTGGGACAACTAACGGGCTGGCAGCTTTTAACGGAACCGACTGGACTATCTACCGGATTACGGATTCAGACATCCCGGGAAACATTGTTACCGCACTCACGCTTGAAGACGGCGGGGCACTGTGGGTCGGCACAAGCGCAGGGCTGGCCAGATTTGACGGCACTAACTGGGACGTATATACAACCGCCAATTCAGACTTGCCCGCCAACCTCATCATGGCGCTTCAATGCGATATGGACGGTACCCTCTGGATTGCCACCTGGGAAGGCGGCCTTGCCTCTTTCAACGGCACCGACTGGACCATCTACAACACCTCAAATTCCGACCTGCCCGAAGACCATGTCACCTCCCTGGCCACCAACGCTGCCGGTATTTTATGGGTAGGCACATTCGGCGGAGGGGCTTCCCTGTTTGAATACGGCACAGGAGCCTGGTTTACCTACAATTCCGACAATTCCGATTTACCGGGCAACTGGGTAAGCTCGCTGGATATGGATGACGATGGTGTCGTCTGGATTGGAACCAGCAATGGGCTGGCCTCATTTGACGGCTCCTACTGGACTGTTTACAGTTACTCAGATACCGGATTAACCAATGATAATATAAGTGCGGTTACCGCGGGCACCGATGGCTTGATGTGGGTCGGAACGGAAGGAGGTGGCCTGTTCACATTAGATGGTGCCAGCTGGAATAACCTCAACCTCTCCGAATCAGGATTATCAAGCGATGTTATTCATTCGATATATGAAACCAGCGACGGCTCCATGTGGGTATCTACACACCTTGGTGGTTTATCCGTCTTTGACGGAACCGATTGGTTCGTATACAATCCATCCAATTCAGATATTCCGAGTAAAGTTATCTCTGAGGTAGCCGAAGAAGGCAGGGGGACGATCTGGGTAGCAACCTACAGCGGTGTGGCAGAGTTTGACGGAATAACCTGGACTCATTATGACAAGTTTAATTCCGATTTACCGTCAAATAATGTTCTTTCGCTGGCTATTGAGGATGACGGCACAAAATGGTTCGGCACTACGAGCGGTTTAGCCTCGTTTGACGGAAGCACCTGGCAGGTGTACGACGATGTGCTTCCGCACCAGAGAGTAAATTCTGTTGCTATTGCTCCGGACGGGACAAAATGGGTAGGAACCGCAAACGGACTGGCTGAATTTGACGGATCCGAATGGACCATTTATACAGTCGATAATTCCGGTTTGTATAACAATCTTATATGGTCTGTTGCCGTTGATGACGCCGGAACGGTATGGGTTGGCACTTATTATGGGCTGGCTGAATTTGACGGAACTACCTGGCAGCTTTATCTCCCGACGAACTCAGGATTACCGTACAACGAGGTTACTTATGTATACATCGACAACGAAGATATAAAATGGATTGGCACCAGCGCCGGTGGCCTGGCCAGATACGATGGCGCCGGCTGGACGGTATATAACAAAGACAATTCAGATATCTGCAGCAACTACATCCTGTCGATTACAATGGACGATGACGGACTTGTATGGGCAGGGACTTCGAAAGGGGGTATCTCCGTTTTCGATAAAAGCGCTCCCAATTCACTGCCGGAGAACGAATTAGCCGAAAACTTCCTGCATATTTATCCTAACCCTGCCGGCAACAACATTTCCATAACAGCTCAGGAGGGTGTCCTTATCCGCGAAATAACTATATACAACCGGGTGGGGCAAAAAGTATGGCAGCAGCAAGGAAGCAATAGCGAAGCAGACGTCTCTATGTTGCCACAGGGAATTTATCTTGTGGAGGTTGTAACAAACAGAGGAAGAGACACCAAAAAACTGCTCATTGCGCGTTAGGTAAAAGACCTGTTTTAGGCAGCCTGTTGCTACACAAAACTATGGTAGACAGGAGAAATGATTATGTGCTGCCGGGTATGACGGCGAGGTGTAAAAGTGCGGAAAAGGCGGCACCGGAAGCTGCGTGTTCGTAACAAGTAAATATTTACGGACAGTTGCGGTTTATTGGGTGCTATTCGGTATATTTGTTAGCGGTATGAGGAGTTGAGCCTCATGTGAAAAATGAGCCAACATAAAAATAGCACACATGTACTTTCCGCCAACGGATTTACGATTCGTACAAATGAATCTTACCCACAATTACCAAAGAGTATGATAACCAAACTGATAACAACGTTGTAAAATAAAACATCATGAAAACAAAACTACTTATTCTGATCAGCATCACTTTCCTTTTTACTACAAGCCTGCAGGCACAAACATCCGAGTTCTGGGGCATGACAAGCAGAGGCGGCGCACACAACGCCGGCTGTATTTTTAAAACCGATACGACCGGGCAAAACCAGAGCGTGGTGTATTCGTGGTTTAAATACGATGGAAATACACCTACCTACACCCGTTTATGCGAGGCTGCTAACGGAAAACTGTACGGTATGACCCAGAGTGGCGGTATCATGAACTATGGTGTTTTGTTCGAATTCGACCCGGCTACAAATGCCTACACGGTGAAAGTACTGTTCGACAAAACGAATAACGGCCGGGTTCCCTATAGCAGTCTGATCGAAGCTGCCGACGGAAAGCTCTACGGAATGACACGATTTGGCGGCACCAACGATCATGGTGTAATTTTTAGTTACGAAACGGGGTCCGGCGTGTTAACAAAACTTTTTGAATTTGACGGCACCAACGGAAGTCGCCCTTCCGGCAGCCTGGTGCAAGCTGCCAACGGCAAAATGTATGGATTGACCGACGAAGGGGGCATAAGTAACTTAGGTGTGCTCTTCGAATTCGACCCGGCTACCACTACCTTTACAAAGAAGCTGGATTTTGATGGCGCCAACAACGGCGAACACCCTTTAGGCAGTATGATTGAAGCCGGAAACGGTAAGTTGTACGGCACAGCAAACAGGGGTGGCTCCAATAACGAAGGAGTCTTGTTTTCATACGATCCGGCAACAGACATCTATACAAAGATCAGGGACTTCGAAGCGGCAAGCGGAAAGAACCCGAGAGGGCTTATGCAGGCCTCCAACGGAAAAATATACGGGATGACTAAATATGGCGGAGCGGTTGACCATGGCGTACTGTTCGAATTCGATCCGGCTACCGGCACCTACGTTAAAAAACTGGACCTCGACAGCAACATAGGTGGCCAGCCATCGGGCAGCTTCATCGAATTACCCGGTGGGA
>QMPO01000109.1 GCA_003648625.1 Bacteroidota bacterium | reverse complement strand
GATATCAGACGGCAGATGTGAGAGTTCAGAATTCGATATTCGTTGGTTCGATATTCGATATTCAAAAAGTTTTAGGAGTATAACGTCTATAAAGGAAGACTGTGGACTGCCGACTGAAGACTGTAGACTGCCGACTGAAGACTGTAGACTGCCGACTGACCAAAAACTCCAAACTCCCTGCCCGTCCGAAACGCAGTGAAGGCGGGAGAACTCTGAACTCTAAACTCAGAACTCCAACTGCTCCACCATCACCCCTGCCCTTTCCAGCAGATCAAGTCCTTCGGTAATACGGTATTTATTGGAATACACAACACGCTGAATTCCCGACTGGATGATCAGCTTGGCGCATTCGATACAAGGGGAATCAGTAATATAGAGGGTGGCTCCTTCGCTGCTGTTGTTCGATTTGGCTACCTTGGTAATGGCATTGGCTTCGGCATGCAGCACATAAGGCTTGGTTGTTCCGCTCTCTTCTTCGCAAACATTTTCAAAACCCGAAGGCGTCCCGTTATAACCATCAGAGATGATCATACGGTTCTTTACGATCAGCGCCCCTACTTTCCGGCGTTCGCAATATGAATTTTTCGCCCACACATGAGCCATTTCAATATAGCTCTTGTCAAATTTCCTTTCAATATCAGAAGATGTACTCATAAACCATAAGTTTTACCGCTGCGAAATTACCATTTTTAAGTGACTTTTTTCTCCCAAACCCGAAAGTCGTTACGCTATAATTTTAAGTTTTGTTAACTTAGCAGACGCAATACTAAGTGTCATTCAACTTATTTTTGCAGTCAAAAGAAGTATTCTTTCGTTTTAAATGAGTAACATATAGAAAATGAGCTATATAAATTTCGATAAAACACAGCTTATCAATTTAAAATTCTCTCTGGACCGGGAATTGCTCCGTACAAACAGGGCCGGCAGCTATGCTTCGTCCACCATTATTTTTACCAATACGCGTAAATATCATGGGCTGCTCGTTGTGCCACAACCACTGATCGATGACAAAAATCATGTACTTCTCTCCACTATTGACGAGTCCATTATAGAAAACGATTACGAATACCATCTGAGTATGCGGATGTTTCCCGGAGGTGTTTACGATCCCAAAGGTCATAAATATTTAAGGGCCTTCGAGTCAGACCCGAATCCGCGGCTGGTTTACCGCGTAGGCGGTGTGGTATTCACGAAAGAATATATCTATACAAGCCGTGAAGACCGCCTGCTGGTGAGATATACACTAGTGGAAGCTTCCCGGCCGGTAACCCTGCGGTTAAAACCGTTTCTGGCTTACCGGAACGTACATAACCTTTCCAAAGCAAATACATACGTTGAAACCAAATATAAAGATGTGGCCAACGGCGTGCGCTGGCAAATGTATCAGGGCTATTCGCATGTGTACATGCAGTTTTCAAAAAAGCCTGTTTACGTCCATGTACCTGACTGGCACTACAATATCGAATATATCAGAGAACTTGAAAGAGGCTACGAACATACCGAAGATTTATTTGTTCCCGGTTATTTTGAGATGGGTATGAAAAAAGGGGAATCTATTGTTATTTCTGCCGGGTTAGAAGAAAAAAGTCCTGCCGGATTTAACAAAGCTTTCAAAGATGAGGTGAAGCGCAGAACTCCCAGAAATAACTACCTGAATTGCCTTACAAATGCCGCTGACGAGTTCATCGTGAGGGTTAACAGAAGGACGGAGATCATTGCCGGGTTCCCCTGGTTCGGCCGCTGGGGCCGCGATTCGTTTGTTGCCCTTCCCGGCTTAACGCTGACAGTAGGCGAAACAAAAGAGTTTAAAGAAGTTGTAAAGTCCATGCTGGGCGAAATGAAAAACGGTCTTTTCCCTAACCTGGGACAAGGTGATAATGCCGCCTATAATTCGGCAGATGCTTCCCTTTGGTTTTTCTGGGCACTACAGCAATATGAGCTGATGACAGGCAAGAGGAACGAAATATGGAAGAATTACGGCAAATACATGACGGGCATTATTGACAACTTTGCCAGAGGTACTTTGAATAACATTAAAATGCACGATAACGGCTTGCTCTGGTCGGGCGAACCGGGCAAAGCGGTAACATGGATGGATGCCGTTGTGAATGGCAAACCTGTTACACCAAGGTCGGGGTATGCTGTTGAGATCAACGCATTATGGTACAATGCCGTTTGTTATACACTGGAACTGGCCAAAGGAAATAACAACAAATCATTTGTTGCAAAATGGACTGACTGGCCGGAGAAATTCCGCCAGTCGTTTACAGAAAGTTTCTGGGATCAGCAAAAAGGTTACCTGGCCGACTATGTAACCGGAGAAACCAAAGACTGGGCTGTACGACCAAACATGCTGTTTGCCGTATCATTGCCCTATTCTCCTGTCGATCAGCATATCAAAAGCTCTGTACTGAACTTTGTGCAGCAGGAATTATTGACACCGCGCGGTTTACGGACACTTTCACCAAAAAATTCCGCTTACAAAGGAACTTATTTCGGCAACCAGGAAGAGCGCGATCTGGCCTATCACCAGGGAACCGTATGGCCGTGGCTTTTAGGCGCCTTTGCCGATGCCCATTTTAAACTGTACGGGAAAAAAGCAAAAAAACTGGTTAAAGCCATTTTTGACACCTTCGAGGAAGTAATGACGGAAGCCGGTATCGGCACTATTTCTGAAGTGTACGACGGCGATCCGCCCTATAAAGCAGGTGGTGCCATCTCACAGGCATGGAATATTGCCGAGTTGTTGCGTATCAAATGGATGCTCGACAACACGGATATTTACATGAAATATGTTAAACAAAAATCAGCGAAAGGACAGCTATGAGAATACTGATGTTCGGCTGGGAATTCCCGCCACATATTTCGGGAGGTTTGGGAACTGCATGCTTTGGTCTGACCAAAGGACTGGCAAAACATGGCGTTAACGTGATCTTCGTGGTTCCCAGAGCATATGGCGATGAAGACGAGCAGGCCGTTCGGCTGGTCAATGCCAGTGATGTTACCTTCGACCTGGAAGACAAGGAATACAAAGAGTTCTGGAGCAGGGTAAAATATATGGAGATCGGAACCAACATCATCCCTTACGTGGCTCCTGAAGATTTTGAGAAGGTGGTGGAAAAAAACAAAAAAACCAGTCAGGAATTTACCAGTAACGTCTTTTCCAGGAGGTATCAGTTTTCAGGAAAATACGGTACCAACCTGATGGAAGAAGTTTCCCGATACGCCCTGATCGCTTCGGCTGTGGCACAGAAAGAAGAGTATGATGTCATCCATGCCCACGACTGGCTTACCTATCCTGCCGGTATCGCTGCCAAAAAAGCATCCGGAAAGCCTTTGGTAGTACATATTCATGCTACTGAGTTCGACAGAACAGGCGAAAATTATAACGAGATTGTGTATGGCATTGAAAAAGAAGGGATGGAAGCGGCAGATATGGTCATTGCCGTCAGCAACCTGACACGAAATACGGTTATCAAGCGTTACGGTATCAACCCCGACAAGGTGGTTACAGTATATAATGCCGTAGAGCCTGTAAAATCGAACGAGACGCAGACCTTAAAAAAGAACGTGAAAGAGAAAGTAGTTACTTTTCTTGGCAGGATCACTTACCAGAAAGGACCTGAATACTTTATTGAAGCTGCCTATAAGATCCTGCAAAAAGACCGCAACATCCGCTTTGTAATGGCGGGATCAGGCGACCTGCTGCACAAAATGATCGAACGTGTAGCTGCCCTGAAG
Organism: Bacteroidota bacterium; assembly: GCA_003648625.1. Classification (GTDB taxonomy): domain Bacteria; phylum Bacteroidota; class Bacteroidia; order Bacteroidales; family F082; genus UBA4459. The sequence continues at coordinate 5,221 of QMPO01000109.1, read as the reverse complement.
ATAGCGGACAGGTTCCATTTCACCGGATTCTTAAAAGGTGATGATGTAAATCATATGTTTGCCCTCAGTGATGTATTTGTGATGCCGTCGGTTTCCGAACCTTTCGGTATTGTACCACTCGAAGCCATGCGCATCCACGTGCCCGTGGTTATCTCCAAACAGTCGGGCGTTTCCGAAATACTCAGGCACGCGCTGAAGATCGACTTTTGGGATGTAGATGCTATGGCCGACTCGATTTACGGATTGTGCAACTACGATGCACTGTCGGAAACATTTAAAAAATACGGGAAAGAGGAAGTGGAAAACCTGAAATGGGAGAACGCTGCCTTCAACGTGAAAATGGTATATGAAACGGTTTTCCCGTAAAACAAAATTGAACGAAAAGAATAAAATTTAAATAGATGAAATCCATTTGCTTATACTTTCAGGTACATCAGCCATACAGGTTGCAGACGTACCGTTTCTTCGACATCGGTATAAACCACGATTATTACGACGAGTTCGCAAACAGCTCGATCATGCAACGGGTCGCACAAAAATGTTACCTGCCCATGAACCGTTTGCTTCTGGACCTGATCAAAGAATACGGCTCCGCCTTTAAAGTGAGTTTTTCCATTTCGGGCATGGCGCTTGAACAGTTCGAATCGTGTGCCCCCGATGCACTGAAAAGTTTTCAGGAACTGGCAAAAACGGGCAACGTGGAATTTCTGGCCGAGACCTACGCCCATTCGCTCAGCGCATTGAGTGATAAAGAGGAGTTTATGCGCCAGGTAAAGATGCATGCACAAAAAGTAGAAGAGTTGTTCGGGCAAAAGCCTACCACTTTCCGGAATACCGAATTGATCTATTCGGACGACATAGGTGCTACCGTGGCCGGTATGGGCTTCGATGTGATGCTTACCGAAGGAGCCAAACATGTGTTGGGATGGCGCAGCCCCAATATGATGTACACCAATGCCATTAACCCGAACCTGAAACTGCTGCTGAAAAACTTCCGGCTGAGCGACGACATTGCTTTCCGCTTCTCAAACCAGGGCTGGAATGAGTGGCCTCTGACAACGGATAAGTTCACCCAATGGCTGAATGAACTGGACAAAAAAGATGAAGTGGTAAATCTGTTCATGGATTACGAAACCTTTGGCGAACATCAGTGGGAGGAAACGGGAATTTTTGATTTTATGGCTGCTTTACCGGGCGCTATTTATAAAAATACAGATTTGAAATTTGCTACTCCCAAAGAATTAGGGAAGCAATTACAACCGGTAGCACCTGTGCACGTCCCCTACCCCATTTCGTGGGCCGACGAAGAAAGAGACATCACAGCATGGCTGGGTAACGACTTACAGAACGAAGCTTTTAACAAACTGAATGCATTGAGCAGCAAAGTAAAACATATCAACAATCCGTCTATTCAGCGCGACTGGCTTTATTTGCAAACGTCTGACCATTTCTATTACATGTCAACCAAATGGTTCTCCGACGGAGATGTACATAAGTACTTCAATCCTTACGGTAATCCGTACGATGCCTTCATCAATTATATGAATGTGCTATCAGACTTTATTATCCGTGTAGAGAATGAAGGCGTGGATGTGGACGAAGAACTGAAAGACATTAAAGAGGCTGTAAGCAGCATGTCGGAAAAAGCAGAAAAAGCTGTTAAAAAAGCTGCAAAGAAGGTAAAAGAAACACTGGAAAAAGGAAAAGAACTGAATTTTGATGATATCAAGGATATGTCGGACTCTGCCATTAAAAAGTTGTTGAAGGAAATAGATATCGAAACACTTACCGGCGCTTTAAAAGACACCAAAGAAGACCTGGCAGAACGGATCATCCCTAACCTGAGCGCCAAAGCCAGGAAAGAGTATGACAAACTTGAAAAAGAGCTGAAAAAAGTGAAGAAATCCGATATCAGGAAATACAGAAAAATGGTGGAAGACAAGCTGAATGAGCTATTTGGGAAATAATCCTTTCAGATATTGATTCCCCCAAAACAAAAAACCCCGGCAGGCGCACTTTCGCATGCCCGCAGGGTAAAATAATCATTATGGACTTTTCAATGATTATCAGTTCTTAAGTACTTTAAAACTCTTTTGAAACTTGCTATTGCTCATGTTCAGCATGTAGAGGCCTTTACTGAGGTGTGTCAGGTTGACCTGCGCCTGGTGCAGCCTTCCATCGATCTGCCCCGAGTAAACTTCCGATCCCATCATATTGTAAACGGAAAAACTGACTGTTCCGGTAATAGCTTCCGGCATCCGGATGGTGATCTGGTCGGTAAATGGCGAAGGATACACTTTGATCAGGCCAGCCAGTTGCTGAAACTCGTCAACGCTATTGGGTTCGCCACCGAATACAGGGCCGGTATAATATCCGCTAGCATCAGTTTCGCTGTTGTCGGCATACCACGATAACTTCAACAGCCCGAAACTTTCATAATAAGCCGATGGCAGCCTCACACTAATCTCAAAAGCTCCGTTAACAACCTCAGATGAACTTTCCACCAGCACACTGTCCTGCACGGTAAAATCGATTACGCCCGTACCCTGGTTTCCTAAAGTACTGCGAACATACGGGGGTGCATATACTTTCAGGTAAACCGTTCCGTTAAATCCGGTTTGTACGGCACCGTCTGTTTTACTTTTTATCAGGCCTTCCAGCGTTATCCTGTCGCCCGGCGCTATGGTGTCGGTAAAATCACCAATCTCCACGCCATTCAAGGTAGTGGTGTAAACATTGTATCTCGGAAAAGCTATCCGCATCGCCGGATCACCCAGCAGTGTCCATCTTTCGGATCTGTGCTGTTCCGATCTCATCATCAAATCGCCCAGGCGCACGGTGTTGCCATCCTGCTCTCCTTCCAGCAAGGCTGCCAGTGTTGCCATATTCAAAGCCAGATTTGCACTGGCAAAACCGGGGCGGGTGTTTCCGATAAACCCGATCGAACCACCATCATCCTTCAGTAAGATCTGTTCGGCCAGCGACACAACATCCGGGTCGTCAAAATGCACTACACCACCGGAAGCGGTTACCCAAAGAGGCAGGTAATTGCCATTTGACCAATCATCCACCGATTCACTGTTTACAACATTCTCCTCCGCCAGTTGTGTGCTCCATCCGTGCCCTGTATAATTGACATAAAACACACCGGTGTTCATCTTCTCGTCAATCAATTCTTTGGCTTCCGGGTACCCGTGGCCATTCTCGTTCGTAACCCGTGGATAAAAGTCGAGGTAGCATTTCGTGTTATTCTCTACCGGAGCCAGCACATCCAGGGTGTCACCCAGCATGTCTGCCTGCTTCATGTGCAGGTTGGCATCCCCGTCATCGCCGATAAACATAAATTCGTTTTTCCATACACCCAAAGCTCCCGGTGCCTGGTAAGCCCATAATTTGTTCATTACCGCATTTGCCTCATCAACGTTTTTAGCAGGTATTCTGCCTACCCCTACCGGAAGCGGACTGCTGCCATAAGCATTATCCATTGCCTGTAAACCAAAATACCGGTCGGAGGCAAATGAATTCATAACAGTAGCAGAAATTTCCGATTCGAACGTCGGCACCAAATCCGTATTACCAGCCACCCTGTCTTTATAATCGTAAGAAGCATCGCCTAAAAGCAAAAGGTAAGAAGGACTCTCTCCTCCTGATAAATCATACAAATAACGTACAAGGTTCCTGATGGCTGTAATATCTTTAGCTCCGGAAGAGAACTCGTTATACACCTCTTCGGGAGTCACCACTGCGCAACTCATCCCTTCGGTTTCCTGATGTATGGCTGCTATTTGTATCGCCTGTAACATAAAGTCAGGGTATGTAACGATAAGTAAGTCCGGAATTGTCATTGCATGTAAATTCTGATCAGGCACCATCCCCGTAAAGCCGGGCACAAGGAATGACTGCCCATTAAATGCATGAAACTCAAGTAGACTGTCAGTTGGTAAACGGAAACTGACGGATGATTCTCCGACATTCAGTTCAACTTCTTTTACATTGACCGGATCGGTCACATTCCAGACATGTAAACCGGCAGGATTCTCATCATCCAGAGAAAACTCAGTAATTTCTCCCGGCCCGGTGCTTTCAACCGAGCGAAAAGACATCTGAGAGGCGCCGCTTAACTGTTTTGCCCCCATAAATCCCAGCTCAAAATAATCAATCCATGCCGATGCACTGTCGTTTGGCCGGCTGAAAATAAAAGTAATCCGCGTATCCGATCCGCCCGCTTCGCAAATCGAATCAAAACTGGTGAGACGATAATTGATGTAAGCATCTGAAGAAGCGAACAACTGTATCGTTTTATACAGCTCGCGGTTGATGTTGATCGTCAGCTCACTCACTTCGCTGCATTTGGCCGCTGCCACGATATGGAAATAAACCGAATCGGATAAAAGTGTTTTGCCTTCGGTATTCAGAATAAATGACAATGTATCCGATACCGAAAAGTCTTCTCCAAGCCATCTCTTCCCCGACTTTCCCGGATTTACAAGTTCCTCGCTATGAGCAAGCGGAAGATCGTAATAATCAGGAAATGCCGTGGGGTCGTCTTCTGTACTTTGCTGGGTTTCCATCCGTTTTCCCTGGTAATCTCCGACAGTCAGGAAATAATACGTTTTATCGGAATATAGATTCGGCAGATAGTGAAAGTTTTCGGTTTCCTCATCTAATTCCCAGGTATCGGGCGACTGCCCGTAAAACAGAATGTAATCATCCGGATCAAACGAGCCGTCTTCTTCGCCGACAACTTTAATAGCCAGCGGCTGCAGGTCGGTGTAATAAGGTTCCTCCATCGACTCGGGCAACATACCGGCAGGATTACCGTATATCGCCAGGTTCTGCGGATCGATATTTTCAATATCAATCCCGTATGCCGACAGATCATCGTAGGTAATTTGATAAACTCCCGTTTCTTCCACAAAAATTTTATACCAATCGCCGTTTGAAAGAACGGAATTTTGTTGAGCAAACAGAAAAAAAGGAAAAAATAAGGTGAAAATAATTGCTGAATATTTCATAACATTATGGGTTGGTTAATGACTTGATTCAACGTAAAATTGCTTCGATAGACAGACTTTTGGATAATTCTACATTGCTAACGAAACGGATGCCTGATTTATTGCAATAAACTTTTCAACACCTGTTCCATGCAACAAAAACCTTAACAAATATTATAGCTGACGCTCAAAGGATATTTGTACATTTGCACTCATTTCGATTTTTT
>QMPO01000108.1 GCA_003648625.1 Bacteroidota bacterium | reverse complement strand
GAACCATACCAAAGGTTAGCCAGAAACAATACAGCTGTCAATACTGAAAATATAAGAAACCAAATACCTGTTCTACCCTGTTTATGCATACGACAATATCCTGTGCTAAAATTACTCTAAAATATGATAGTATTTTGGCTGATAACCAGGTAAAACTTTGGGATGAAATGCGAAGATCAGGTCAGCCAGTACCAGGTGCGGCTCCAGTGAACTTCGCTCAAAGTAGGCTGTCTTTTGCGCATCACACCACAGGACGTGTTTTGTTTTAAATGCTTTAAAATTCTCATACAAACTGTTTTCTTCCGCCAATGCGTCATATGATGGTATGTCATCATAAGACCCTACGATGCGCCAGAAATCAGCCTCATATGCTTTACTGTACACTATTTCATAATCAAGCGGAAAACTACCCGTATGCTGATCGTCTTTCCATAAATAATCTGCTCCTGCATCTTTAAATAAAGTGGCTATGTAGCTTTTACCTCCGGGCACATACCACTGTCCGTTAAAATATTTATCGGAAAAAACCGTCGGCTTTGATGCCACATCTTTTGTGAGCGACCGATAAGTAGTATATTGCCGCTCAATATCTTTAAACAGGCTGTCGGCACGGGCATACCCATCGAAAAAGGCAGCTGAAAATTTGACCCACTCAGCCCTGCCCAAAGGAGTATTCTCGTGATAATCATAAAACGGGATTAAGGGAATACCCGTTACTTTCAGTGGATGTTTTGCTGTAAATTTATAAGGAGAATAAAAAATGTAATCGGGCTGCACCGACATGATCTTTTCTATAAAAAAATGATTATTAGCGCCCAGTTCTATGATTTCACCTTTTTCAAGCTTTTCTTTTATATGCCTGTTGTTGATGTATTCTCCTTCGGTAATGCCTATGACATGACCAAGCAACGATAATTTATCAAAAGCATTTAGTTGTGTTGCCGAAAAGACCGCTGCCCGCTCAGAGTTTAGCTTAATTATATTGGGGGCATTCCGGACTTCAAAATCGGTCAATACAGAACTGTCGGCAATATAGAAAGTAGCAATAATAGTTCCTGGTAATTCAGGGTGATAAACTACAAGTTTTCTGATCTGGTGCACCTCGTATAAATCAAATCCACTGGCATACAATACTTTTGAAACCAGAAGCGAATCGGGTATTGCATCAAACAATGATGCGATTTCCGGTTTATTTTGTTTCGGGTTGCACGAGAAAATGGTAAGAATACTAACAGTCAACAGAAGATAAGCAAAACGCTGTGGTGCCATTTTATAAAGTTTAATCAACGGATAGATCATCACGTTCCAATAATAATATAGAATGCTGCGGCACAATGAAATATTTCTCTTTATCATATTGAATCTCAACAGCACCTTTTTTCAGAAATATCGCCATGTCACCCACTTTTGCCTGTAACGGGATGTAATGAACAGCTTCATCTTTACTTTTATGCTTCCATGCTTCGTCTATCTCGTCAGTTGGTGCCGGAATAGGGTATCCCGGACCGGTTTTCACCACATAACCGCTTTGAATTTCCTCTTTTTCCTTGTATCCCGGCGGCAGTAAGAGCCCTCCCCTTGTTTTATGCTCTTCAGTTTTCGGTTTGATCAGCACCCTGTCGCCAACAACAATGAGCTTATCAATAGGATTTGTTTTGAATTCGGTCATTTGAACATCATTTGCAAAACAAAAATAAGGTAAATTTGCCACAAATAAAGCTCAATTAATATGCGTTTTGTAACATTCAGAACACCCAAACCGAAGCGGTTCAGCTACAAACCCCGTTATTATGACGAGGATAAAGAAGCACTTGAAAAGCGGAAAGCAGAACTGGGGTACGATTCCAGCTTATCACACCGTGAATCGCTAAAACTTCAAATGTCGAAAAAATGGAAAAAAGGTGGCAGTGATGATTATAGCAGAAGCAACTTATCAAAAGCTATCTCTTATACATTTATAATAGCATTCATTGTAGGCGGAATATATATGATCTTCTTTACCAACTTTATTGAAAAACTACTGGCCCTGTTCGGTATCAGATAAATAAGAAAGTTTCAGATGTCGAATTTTATCAAATTACTTCCCGATTCAGTAGCCAACCAGATTGCTGCCGGAGAGGTTATCCAGCGTCCTGCCTCAGCGGTTAAAGAGATGCTGGAAAATGCTGTGGATGCCGGTGCTACTGAAATTGTGCTTCTCATCAAGGATGCCGGAAAGACACTAATACAGGTAATTGACAACGGTTGCGGCATGTCGGCTATGGATGCCCGGATGTGCTTCGAACGTCATGCCACATCAAAAATCAGCAATGCTGACGATCTGTTTGCCATACGAACTATGGGATTCCGTGGTGAAGCGCTGGCATCCATTGCAGCCATCGCTCAGGTGGAGATGAAAACCAGACCCATTGAAGATGAACTGGGCTCGTGCCTTAAAATAGAAGGTTCAAAAGTTATCTCGCAGGAACCCTGCCAGTGCAGCCCGGGAACCAATATACTGGTTAAGAACCTGTTCTTTAATGTTCCGGCCCGTAGAAACTTCCTTAAATCGAATACAGCAGAAACAAGGCATATTATCGAAGAATTTATCAGGGTAGCCGTCATGCATCCTACTATTGCCTTTTCGATGACACACAACAACAAAACTGTTTTTAAACTTACCAAAGGTGGCCTAAAAGCCCGCATTGTAGGTATTTACGGCAATAGCTACAACCAAAAACTGCTTCCTGTAGAGCAAAAAACGGAAATGCTCAGCATCAAAGGATTTATCGGAAAACCTGAATATGCAAGAAAAACAAGGGGCGAGCAGTACTTTTTCGTCAACAAACGGTTCATCAAACATGCCTATTTGCACCATGCGGTAGCCAATGCATATTCAGAACTGATCCCTACCGACTCATTTCCGTCCTATTTCTTAAATATTGACATTGACCCAAAAGAAATCGATATCAATATCCATCCGACGAAAACAGAGATCAACTTCAGAGATGCCAAATATGTGTATGCTGTTATGCAGGCCGCTGTAAAGAAATCGATCGGGCAGTACAGCCTGACGCCGAAAATAGATTTTGATGTTGATCCGTCGATAGAAATGGCTTTAGGCAGCCTTCCAAAAGAAGGGGTTGATCAGCCTAAAATAACGATCAATCCCGATTACAACCCGTTTGAGGGTGGTGACAAAGGAACTGTTTCTCCTCCCCGGCAACCAAAAGAAGAGGCGGATAAATGGCAGGAACTCTATAAACATCACCTGCCTGAAGACACAGACAGTACACAAGCTGACCATAAGGAAACGGAACAACCACTGGAAACAGGATCCGGAAGTACATCATCAAGATTCTTCCAGATACAGCAAACGTATATTGCCAGTAACGTACGATCGGGGCTTATGGTAATTGATCAGCACCGCGCGCACGAACGAGTGCTGTACGAATATTATCTGAAAAAGCTGAAGGACAGCCCCCAAGGCTCACAGCAAATGCTGTTTCCACAAAATTTAAGGCTCTCTCCCGGCGATGCGGAGATTATCAGAGAGTTGAAGGAAGATCTTGTTAAATTAGGGTATATTCTGGAACCTTTAGGAAAAAATGGTTTTGTTATTAACGGAATCCCAGCTGATCTGGAGGAAAATAATTCTGTAGAAGTTCTGGAACGGATCATAGAGAATCACAAGAAGCATTTGAAAGATATCAATTATGATAAAAACGTTAATTTAGCCCGCTCGATGGCAACGAACCTTGCTGTTAAACCGGGGATGAAACTTCGGGAGGAAGAAATGGCAGAATTGTTTGACAGTTTATTCGCCTGCGAAGCTCCCGAAACAGCTCTTGACGGTAAACGGACACTGGCTATCGTACCATTGAGCGACCTTGAACATTTTATTAACGAAAAAAAATAATAATGCAACAATTTCGCCCGGGAGGATTTAATGTATTGCCGATGGTTGTTAAAAACCTGTTGATCATCAACGGCTTGTTTTTCCTGGCAACTCTTGCCCTGGACAGTATGGGAATTGATTTATTCAAAACCCTGGCTTTGTATTATCCTGCATCAAAAAGATTTGGTATCTGGCAGTTGGTAACCTATATGTTTATGCACGGAGGTTTCACGCATATATTGTTCAATATGTTTGCACTCTGGATGTTTGGGAATGTACTGGAGAACGCCTGGGGACCAAAACGTTTTCTCAATTATTACCTCATTACGGGTATCGGGGCGGGGCTTACACATATTTTCGTGGCTTATATACGTATTCTATTTTCGGGGTATGAACTTACACCGGACCAGCTGGAAATGATTTACAATGAAGGATATCAGGTTTTGCAAAGCGGAAGAAATTATGCAAACCCGGCGATGGGTTTTTATAATATGATGATAAATGTACCTACGGTCGGTGCCTCTGGCGCTGTGTTCGGTATCCTGCTTGCCTTTGGGATGATGTTCCCGAACTCGCTCATTTACATCTACTTTGCATTCCCGATTAAGGCTAAATACTTCGTTATTTTGTATGGAGCAATTGAGCTGTTCTCAGGTATCTCAAACAAGTCGGGAGACAATGTAGCGCACTTTGCACATCTTGGCGGAATGATTTTCGGATTCTTCCTGATCATGTACTGGAAGAAAAAAGGAACTTTTTATCATGGGGGTTGATTACATTAAACTTTAAACTTAAAAATGAACGGATACAGGCAACCACAGCGGAACTCGGGCGAAATGCTGAAACAACTATTTCTGGGAAATAGCATGTTATCGCGGTTGATACAGATCAACACCGTTGTTTTTATCATTGTTAAAATTGTCAGCCTTTTTGCATTTTTGTCTTCTGCCGATCCGGTTCACCCGCTAAGTGTGATCGGGCAGTATATGGCTTTGCCGGCTTCGTTTCACGTGCTGGCGTCCAAACCCTGGACTATAATCACTTACATGTTCCTTCATGAGGGTTTTTTCCATATCCTGTTTAATATCGTCATGCTTTACTTTGGTGGAATTCTTTTTACAGAGTATCTGGGCGAAAAAAGATTGCTATGGACTTACCTTGCAGGTGGAATCGTTGGTGCTCTTTTTTATTTGTTTTCATTCAATATATTTCCCGTGTTTGCACAGGTTAAGAGCGTTTCGGTTGCTTTAGGAGCTTCGGCTTCCGTGCTTGCCATAATTGTTGCCACAGCTATTTATGTACCTGATTATACCGTTCACCTGATGCTGTTCGGCCGGGTTAAATTAAAGTATGTTGCCATCGCGTTCGTTGCTATTGACCTGCTGAGTATTCCTGCCGGAAACCCCGGAGGGCATATAGCCCATCTGGGAGGTGCATTTTGGGGATTTATTTACGCCCTTTCACTTAAGAATGGCACCGACCTGTATCGCTTTCTAAACGTTTCTGCATACACGCCTAAGGCTAAAAGCACTTTTTCCTATGAGAAACAGGAATACAAAAGGCCTGTGAGTGATGACGAATACAATGAACAGAAAATCAAAAAGCAAAAGAAAATTGATGAAATTCTCGATAAAATTTCAAAATCGGGTTACAGCAGCTTGACAAAAGAAGAAAAAGAGTTTCTTTTTAAAACAAGCAAAAAAAACTAATTTTTCGAATTTTCCGTTTATCTTTACATTACAGGTAACAAATCCCAGTTGATTCAATTCATGAGAAGAATTCCTATTTTCAAAGGACTTTTTATTCTGCTTAATGCGATAGCCGCTGTATTCCTTGCAATGTCGCAACTGGCAACCTTTGTACCTCCTTCACAATTCGCTGTATTTTCCGTTTTATCGCTTATCTACCCCATATTGCTGGTAATTAATTTATCGTTCATCTTATTCTGGTTTGTTGTAAAAAGCAAATACTGGCTTATTTCGCTCATTGTGATCATTCTTGGGATGAATAACTTTTTGGATAACTTCCAGTTTCAGTTGAATCAGAATTACACAGAAAAAGATAATGATATTAAAGTATTAACTTATAATGTCCAACTGTTTTCGACAGATAACAGCGGTAAAGATTCCATGATGTTAAAAAGTAAAATTATTGATTTTCTAACATCAGAACAAGCCGAAATTATCTGTTTACAAGAGTACCACTCAATGGACAGAAATGTGTATCTGCCTCTTATAGAACTAAGTACAAGGCTAAATCTAAAGACTTATTATTACGAGAGTTATTATAATCCGCGGTATGATCAACTTTCGGGCCTGGTCATATTTTCTCAATATGAAGCAATAAATAAAGGAAAATTAAAATTTCCCGGTTCAAGAACATTTGGTATCTATACAGATCTGATAATTGAGAAAGATACGGTACGCCTTTTTAATATTCACCTGGCCAGCATCCGCTTACAGGATAAAGACATAGGTTTTGTGTTAAACCCTGATTTTTCAGACAAAGAAGAGTTTAGAAGCCATTCGGCATCCATTTATTCAAAACTTAAAAATGCTTTCCTTTTGCGGGAACAACAGATGAATTACGTACTTCAGGAGATCCGTAACTGTCCGTACTCTGTTATTTTAAGCGGCGACTTTAACGATACACCGTCTTCGTACATCTATAATCAATTAAATGATTACCTGACAGATAGTTTTATTAAGAAAGGGAGTGGTTTAAGCAGGACATATGCCGGGAACATTCCTTATTTGCGCATTGATTATGTCTTTGCCTCAGATAACTTTACTGTTAACCAATATTCAAGGGAATTATATTATTATTCAGATCACTTCCCCGTAATTACAATTCTTTTCAAAGAATAACCATATCTTAAAATATCCTGTATCATCCTGATTAGTAGAGTTATAAATAATTTTCACGTTATTTATTTGTAAATTAATCCAACTATTTTTTGGATTTTCATAATTTTTACTATACTTTAGACCCGAAATAAGCATTTTTTTTTAAACAAGCGGTCTTTAAATTATGAATTACTCACTGTAAAGGTGAATTATGGAAAACAAACGTAAACAGAGAAAAACAAACAAAACAGAATCCCACAAATTTTTATTACATTTATTTTACGAACGTAGTATTCTGATTTGATAATGCGAAAAGCTATAGATAGCTGTTCTTAGGCTATTTATGGGCGTTTACTATTCTTTCCTGTTCACATTTCTGTGAAACAATTCAAATTTATTTTACAAATGTTGCAACCTTTTATAAGGGTTATCGTAATCATACACGACAAGTTCACAAAAATAAAACTCAGGGAAACAAGCACCCAATTATGAAAAACAAAGTGAACTTGTCGATTATGATAACAAGCAAAGCAAGCAACTTTTGATTTTGATTATGAGAAGCAAAACAAAACACACAAGCACCAATAATGAAAAACAAGCATTACAAGCATTTGTTTATTGTTTGCATTGCTCTAATCTCAGCATTATCTCCTCTTAGGGGGCAAAAATTTACCGATGTATCATCATTGGTAACTTTTAGTGAAAAAAAGTTAAAGGAAGCAAAAGAAAACAGAAAAGCGGCTGAGGTCTTTGCAGAAATGAACAAACTACCCCTATCCTTCATGGATGATGAGGGTTCCTGTCACGAATTACAATCTATTAACGATGATGGCATTCCGATGTATTATATTTCGGATAATGCCCATGCAGCAAAAACAATCTCAACTTCCGAAGTACAGAATGGTGGTCGTAACGATCTTCAACTGGATGGAAGAGGTATTCAGCTTCTTCTCTGGGATGCGGGCACAGTACGTGGTACGCACCAGGAATTTGAAGGCCGAATTACTCTGGGAGACAGCAGCAATTACTGCAATGCGCATGCAACACACGTTGCAGGCACCATGATTGCAAAAGGAATTAATCCTCAATCAAAAGGAATGGCGTACAATGCACGACTCACCTCATACAACTGGAATTATGATATTTCGGAGATGGCAGCCGAAGCTGCAGAGGGAGCATTGATCTCAAACCATTCATATGGTTATGGAAGAGGCTGGGTAAATAATGGTTGCTCGTGGGTATGGTACGGAAATACCAGCATTAGCGAGGACGAAGATTATTTATTTGGTTTTTACGACATGCAGGCTCAGGACTGGGATCAGGTAGCCTATTTTGCTCCTCAGTATTTAATTGTCAAGTCGGCAGGTAACGACCGTAATGAAGGTCCCGGAACGGAACATCCGGTTGATGGCCCTTTTGATTGCCTGGCACATGCAGCTGTTGCTAAGAACGTTTTAACGGTGGGTGCTGTTTATCCTATTGAAAATGAATACCAAAGCCCCGGTGATGTACGCATTGCCGACTTTTCTTCATGCGGACCAACGGATGACGGAAGAATAAAGCCGGATATCGTAACGCAAGGTATCAGTATCTATTCAACGTATGATAATACCGATGATGCTTATAAAACATTAAGTGGTACATCTACTGCAGCGCCTTCTGCATCAGGATCTCTAGCATTATTGCAACAACTCTGGGAGGATATTCATGGTGAAGGAAGCTATATGCTTGCCGCTACTTTAAAAGGTCTGATAATCCATACGTCTGATGAAGCAGGAAATTCGGAAGGCCCTGATTATGAATACGGCTGGGGGTTAATGAATACTGAAAAAGCTGCCCTGAAAATATCCCAGAATCAATGGAAAGAAGTTATTAACGAGCTCGTCCTCAACGAGAACGAAACCTATACAAGAACGATCAAATCGGATGGAATGACACCAATCAGGGTAACGATCTGTTGGACAGATGCTCCCGGCACTCCCCTGGCAGCACAACTCGATCCGGAAACAGCAATGTTAGTTAACGATCTGGATTTGACTGTTATCCATAAAGACGATATTTATTATCCCTGGAGTTTAAATGCCAGAAACCCACAGCAACCGGCCACCAGTATAACAAAAAATTATGTGGATAATGTAGAGGTTATTGATATTATCAACCCCGAAGCGGGAGAATACACAATCACGGTCACACATGAAGGTCATTTATTAAACGAATACCAAAATTTCTCAATAATAATCAGTGGAAT
>QMPO01000107.1 GCA_003648625.1 Bacteroidota bacterium | reverse complement strand
TCGGAAAATACCGATAAGCTGACGGAAAGTTTGTTCGAACTTGTGTACGAAGCCTATATGGTAAAACTGGAGAAACTGGCTGCCGACACCTTGCCGGTGATCACAGAGGTTCATGAAAACCAATCGCAGTATGAAAATATCGCCATACCGTTTTCTGATGGTATCAAAAAGATGCAGATTGTAGCCAGCCTGAAAAAATCGGTAGATACAAAAGGGAAAGAGGTTTGTGTTGCTTTTGAAAAGAGTGTCACTCTGGCTCATATTGACGATGCATGGAAAGAACATCTCCGCGAGATGGATGACCTGAAGCAATCAGTTCAGAATGCTTCGTACGAACAGAAAGACCCTTTGCTGATCTATAAATTTGAATCGTTTGAATTGTTTAAAAAGATGATTCAGCGAATTAATAAAGACGTTGTTTCCTTCCTGGTTAAAGGAGATATATTTGTCCCAAATTCCGATGCTGTTCGTGAAGCTAAAAGACCACGTGGTTTAGACCGATCTAAAATGAAAGAGGAACGGGGAGACCTGCTTTCTCAGTCATACAGTAATACACAGGAACAGGCGCGTGTTCAGCCTGTTAAGGTGGAAAAGAAAGTTGGAAGAAACGACCCGTGCCCCTGCGGTAGCGGAAAAAAATACAAACATTGCCACGGAAAAGGCTTGTAATGGAATTTTGCCTTCTCAGGTTAAGTTTTCAGCATTATCTCATTAATTATAGAAAAATTGTGCTGTACTAATTGCGTTTAAGGTTTATATTTGTAACACCAAATCTTAACCAACAATGTACATATGCGCAATTATCCGCATTTAATTATTTTTTTTGTTTTTCTCTTACTGTTTGCCGATCTGCGCCTTACTGCTCAGGATACCTTGCAGAACAACATTCGTAAGCGACCTAAAGTAGGTTTGGTAATGAGTGGAGGCGGAGCCAAGGGCTTTGCATACATTGGATTATTGCGGCTAATGCATGAAGCAGGACTGGAGGTTGATTATATTGGTGGCAGCAGTATTGGAAGTATTGTTGCCGGTTTGTATGCCTTAGGATATCACCCGGACACAATGGTGAAAATTATCAGTGCCCAGAACTGGGATAATTTACTGATCGATAAGATCGACAGGAAATATATAGCCTATGATGAAAAAGAGTTTGGCGACAGTTACATCATGGATTTTCCCATTAGAAAAAAGAAAGTGGGACTTAAGGCATCTCTGTATGAAGGTCAGGAAATTAATTTATTGCTTAACCGTTTTTACTCTCCGGGTTACAAGGTAACTGATTTCAGGGATTTTCAGACACCTTTTTTGTGTATAGGTACTGATTTGATTGATGGTAATGAAGTTATTCTTGACAGTGGGTATTTAGCCACTGCCATCAGGGCAAGTATGTCGATACCGGCTTATTTTTCACCTACGTATTATGACGGAAGGTACCTTGTTGACGGAGGAGTGGTCAATAATTATCCGGTTGTTGATGTTAAGAAAATGGGTGCCGAATACATTATCGGAGCTGACGTGCAATCAGCAAAGAAAAAGACAATTGAAGACCTCAATACATTGACTTCTGTTCTTGATCATATCATTGGGTTCAGCCGAAAAGAAGCTAACGTGGAAGGATATGCCGAAACTGATATGTACATACATTACGAGTCGCCGTATTCGACCATGGAGTTTGCCAAATATGATTCTATAATTGCCTTTGGGGAAGCTGTTGCCGAAAGCCACAGGGAAGAGATCGAAAAACTGGCAGATTCACTTAACGCAATTGAATTCAAACCTGTAAAAGAGTATACAACAATCCCGCTCGACTCAGTTTATATTGATGATCTTGTTGTTGAAGGTAACGAAAGAACAGAGGATAAGTATTTTGAGAATTCTTTCGGGAAGTTTAAGAATTCCTGGGTGATGCTGGATGAGTTGGAAGAAGTAATCAGGATGGCGTATGGAAGTGGATTTTTTAACCACTTATTTTACGAATTGCGTTATGAAAATGAGAAAACAAATCTTGTACTAAAGGTTGATGATGAGAGTGTCGGATTCCTGTCAATTGCTGCGCACTACGATGACGATTATTCGGTGAGTATTATTGTAGGGGGAACATTTAGGAATATTCTTGGAAAAGGATCCAAAGTATTTACCGACCTTGTTGTCGGGCCAAACCCAAGGTTCAGAGCCATGTATGTAAAGGACAACGGTGGAAAACCTGGTTACGGGGTTAAACTTGAGGCTTACTCCTTTGGTTTTAATGATTATGATAAACGTGGCGAATTTACAAATCAGGTGCAGGGCAGGATCACCTTTACTAATTATAAAATGCTGTTGTTCGCTCAGTCAATATTAAAGAACAGATATACTTTTCGAATAGGCGCCAATTTCGAATATTTCAGGTTTAAATCTAAGATTGAAGATATTAATCTTGACTCTATCAGCAACTTTAATTCCTATGGTAACTTATATTTTGCTTTTAATACTGATACGAGGGACAGGTCATATCTTGCCACACGAGGTATAAAATCAGAACTCAGAGTGGAGTACGTTATGCCAATATCTTCTTCCTGGGTAAAAGACTTATTTGATAATTCTCTTATATTCTGGTTTAAGGCTGAACAAAGTTTTCCGCTTATTGGTAAGAAAGTTGTGTTAAGGCCTGGTATTTTTGCCGGAGGTACTTACCAGAAAGGCTTTCCGGT
Source organism: Bacteroidota bacterium (assembly GCA_003648625.1). Lineage (GTDB taxonomy): Bacteria > Bacteroidota > Bacteroidia > Bacteroidales > F082 > UBA4459. The sequence continues at coordinate 6,318 of QMPO01000107.1, read as the reverse complement.
GTCTTCTGATATTCCTGTAGGTTATTATAAACGCCCCCCTGCACAGCACTGGTTCTATCTTGGCGGACAGAGCCAGAGCAATTATCTGAGAACAATACAACCGTTTACCGGAGTAGATTTTCTTCAACGTTATGGCTTATATCAATACAGCGTCAGTCTGGACCTGCAATATAATTTTTATCAGAAACTTTATCTGACACTGATGGGTGATTTTGGTGCAACATCCTGGTTTCTTGCTGATTTGTTTACCAAAGAGAGGTTTCTCGTGGGATATGGATTAAAAGCCAGCTACGACAGTTTTATCGGCCCGGTGGAAATTAGTGTGATGGGGTCGAATATTTACCATGGCGCTTCATTTTACTTCGCTATCGGTTTTTGGTTTTAATAAATAAAAATTAATACGCATAAGATGAAATACAACAGGATTCTTTTAAAATTAAGTGGTGAAGCTCTGATGGGTGAACAGAATCACGGGATCGACCCTGTACGGCTTTCTTTATATTGTAAAGAAATCAAGCAAGTTGCCGAACGAAAAGTGCAGATAGCCATTGTTGTTGGAGGCGGTAATATATTCAGAGGCCTTCAGGGGGTGGCAGATGGATATGATCGTATACAGGGAGATTATATGGGCATGCTGGCGACGGTCATCAACTCTCTGGCACTGCAGGCTGAACTTGAGAAGCAGGGGGTGCCTGCAAAACTTCTTTCAGGCCTCGGTATTGAACCTGTTACTGAAAAGATGAGTGCGCAAAAAGCTATCGGATATTTGAACAGCGGCCATGTTGTACTTATATCGGGAGGTACAGGAAACCCGGTATTTACTACTGATTCAGCATCTGCCTTGCGCGGAATCGAAATTAAAGCAGATGCTTTGCTGAAAGGTACACGCGTGGATGGTGTTTTTACAGCCGATCCGGAGAAAGATCCTGAAGCGAAAAAATACAATGATCTTACCTTTAACGAAGCATATGATAAACAATTGAAGGTGATGGATATGACTGCTTTTACTTTGTGCCGGGAAAATAATTTACCGGTTGTAGTATTTAATATGAATAAACAGGGGAGTCTGTTTAGGGTGATTTCGGGAGAAAATGAAGGAACTTTGATTCATAATTAAATGCATATTTTTACAGAAATTATACATTTGTGAGATAAAAAAATAAAACTATGACTGACGATGCCATTTTATGCCTTGAAGAAGCAGAAGAGAACATGCAACAAGCCTTGCATCATCTGGAAAGAGAATTTCAGAAGATCAGGGCAGGAAAAGCAAGCCCGAGTATGTTAAACGGAGTTCGGGTTGATTATTATGGTGTGTCAACTCCCATTGAGCAGACGGCTAATATAAACACACCCGATCCGCGGCAGATTATTGTACAGCCTTTTGATAAAAGCATTATTCATGAAATTGAAAAGGCGATCCAGAATGCTAACCTGGGCTTTAATCCGCAAAACGAAGGAGAAATAATTCGTATCAATGTTCCGCCGCTTACCGAAGAAAGAAGGATAGAGTTAGTAAAGAAAGCAAAATCGGTAACTGAAGAATCAAAAGTAGGTGTTCGCAATACACGTCGCAGTGCCAATGAAGAAGCCAAAAAGCTGGAAAAGGATGGCATGCCAGAGGATGATACAAAGCACCTGATGGATGAGATACAAAAACTAACTGATAAGTATATTGAAAAAATAGATGAACTCCTCGAATTGAAAGAAAAAGATATAATGACGGTGTGAGGTGTCCTGTCGACTGCCGGCTTCTGCTATTTTCTGAGTTTTTTATGTTTCTTCTTCTTACCTTTCAGCATGCTGATTAAAAAGAAACTGGCCTTGGCGATATTTGCAGTAGATACGAAGGATGAGTAAGCACTTTTAGCTAAATACTGGGTAATGTTTTTCAGCGTATATTGTTTGCTGAGTTGATCAAATACAACTTTTAAATCATTTTCCTGCTGCTGCAGATCATCATGGGCTTTTTCGATAGCAGCATGAAGATCCTCTTTGCTCCTGAATATATCTGGTTTAATTCCTTTAGCATCATCTGATTCTTCTTCAGAAAAAAGAATGTCCCCCATCATTTTTCTTAACGGATTGTAAATCCATTGTTGTCTGAAAATGATTACCAGGGTTCCTGTTACAGCATAAAAGGCCGCTAAAATTAAGAAACCTTCATACGTATTTCGGCCAAAGTAAAACGCGTACCAGTAAACAAAAGCAAGTGAAAGGGATAGAAGGGCAAGCGCTCCTATCCCTGACAATATTACGAAAAGGAATATTCCTGCCGACATCTCATACATCCGCTTCGACAGCAACAGCTTATTGTAAGTTATTTGCTGGGCAAAGTACGATTTGATCTCCTCTAATGCGCTGAGCAGAGGAGCGTTGATATTTTCCTTTTCCATTTACAGAACTTCGTGTTAATTATTTCTTGGCTGCGTTTTTCTTTACATCTTCAATAACTTCTACTGTTCCCTTTTTTACATCTTCCAGTACTTCGGATGTACCTTGTTTTACATCTTCAAGCACGTCAGAAACAGACTCTTTCAGCTCGTCAAATTTGTCGTAAAGGTCGTCTGCCATTTCTTTAGATTTTTCGGCAAGTTTCTTACGTGTTTCCTCGCCAGTTTCAGGAGCAAACAATAAACCTCCAATGGCACCGATTGCAGCACCAACAAATAAACCTGCTATAAAAGCAAAACCTGAATTTGAACCGTTGTCACTCATAATGATAAATTTTTGTTAACCTGTTAATAAATTATAGTTGTTCTTCTTAAAATAGTTACATTTTACTCGTTAAAAATTTCACCAATTTCATATGATTGGCAAATTCACGTGCAATTATTTTAATTACGGTATATGTAGGTATTGCAAGAATCATACCAGCTATACCTGCGACTTTACCTCCAATTATGATAACAAGAAACACTTCTAAAGGATGCGCTTTGGTGCTTCTCGAATATATCTGAGGTTGCAGTACCATATTGTCAATGAGATTGGCAACGGCAAACACACCTACAACCGCAATCACCGTGTAGGGCAAGCTGTCATAATTGCCCAGACTTAACTCTGACAATGTGGCAAGGATAACTCCCAGTATTGCTCCAAGAATCGGACCGAGGTAGGGAATAACATTCATCAAGCCACCGAAGAATCCGATGAGGACGGCATTCGGAACTCCAAAGATGAGCAAGCCTGTAGATTCCAGAGTCATCATAATGATGATCTCCAGCATGATACCCTGAAAATATCTTGTGAGCAGAATTTTTGACTCCGTCATCACACGGCTCATGTTGTCTGTCTGGTCATCCGGTGTGAGTATTAAAATGAATTTTCTACCCAGACTGTCGTCATGTAAAAAATAAAAAGTTAAAAACAAAATAATGAACGTAGCCATAAATACGGAACCGGTAGCCGAAACAAGATTGGCAAAGAAGTTGGTGAACTTGGTAATGCTGAGCAGGTCTGCCAGCTGCGACTCAAGGTATTGAGCAAGTGTTTCGCCACTCCCGATAACATCGTATTGCACAAGGAATTCATTGAACCTGTTCATCGGATCCTGGTAATAAAACAATAAAGCATCTATGTCAATAGTAGCTATAACATTAGCTTGCCTTATAATTAACGGAACAATTGTCAGTATAAACAAAACGAAAACAAATACCATGAACATCAGAGTAATAAATGCACTTAATCCCCTGGGAAACTTATACTTTCCTAAGTGTACCTGATCAAGTTTTCTTACAATCGGCATGCCCAGTAAAGAAAGGAAAGTGGCAATCAAAATATAGGTGACCAGGTCGGAGAAGTACCATACCATAAATGCAATTATGGCAATAGCTGCTATAGGTTTCAGGTATTGAATGAGGTTTTCTTTCATATGCAGATTGTGCAATTAGAAGTTCGTATGTAAAGCTACAAAAAAATGCTGTTCTAAAAACCATAAAAAATGCTGAACTTGTAAGCAAAATTAGCGGACACTTCATCAAATCCGTAAGGGCCGTACCTGTACAGAACACCGGCTCCGATGTCGATGAAATTAATATCGAGTAACTTCCGTATAATAAAACCTGACTCGTAATACCCGAGATTTAGCGTTCTATATGTTATGTTGTGGTGCGGCTCCTTGTTTTTTAAATCGCCGATAGAAAGATTAGTTATAACTAAGAATTCGGGATGAAACCATTTGTATTCAAGTCCGAAATTTCCGAAGTTGTGCGTCAGGAATAGGGATATATAACGATCCGATAAAAATTCATTTACACGCATGGTGCCAAAACTGTTCGGTGCAAAAATGGTAAATGTATGATAGGTTCCCGGTTCAAAATATAAATTGGAAGCAGGTAATTTACCAACAACAATGCCAGCCATTAAGGTAAACTTGAAGTCGCCTATATATTTAAAGCGTTTTGTCCCATTTACACGCAGATCGAAACGGTTGTACGCGTATGCTCCTTTAAATAGCCCGGAAATACCCTGTGTGTAGTTAAACCATACAACCGGGTATTTGGAACCGAAGGAGATCTGCCCCTTGGTAGTTTCAACAACTTTTTCGCGGAAGGCGAACCGAAACCCTATTTGGATGTTTGTGAAACGGAATGTGGTCTGTGGTGTTCCATTGTCTATTTCGGGGCTGGTAAAATAATAATCTGAATAGGCCTGCTTTTCCTGCATTTCAAGCCCGATGTTCCATTTAAAATCGCGTACAGGCTTTAACCTGAAAGAGTAAGCCAGTTCTCCGCCGATTGTGTAATTCATCCGGTTTGAAAAGAACTCATAAAAGCTATCCGGACTCCATGCCCGAAGTTTGTCATCGAAAAATGTAACACTTCCACTCGTAATGGCTTTATAATAACCATCAACACGAATAACGGATTCAGAGCGCTTATGCACCGTCATACTGATATCTCCTCCGTATTTAGCTCTTTTATCTTTAAACCCGTAGCCCCAGAATCCACCGAATTTTACTGTTTTCGAGATTTTGTCGTTTGTGTGTATACCAAGACCCAGGTAAAACCCTTCCTGGCCATTATAATGAGCAATCTGGTTCAGATCGATATCTATAAACCCAACAGGTATTTTTCCATTTAAAACCGTTTGCGCTAAAGTCGCCATTTTGTCAAAATTAACTTCTTTGCCAATAGAATCTATAAGCCGGTACGTTTCCAGTTCCCGCTCGGTAAGGCTGTCTGTCCTATAGGTCTTCCAGAATTCTTCCTTTTTTTTAGCAGCATCTTCTTCAATCTCCACTTCATGGTAGCCGAAGTCTCTTTTTTTCAGGTCGGCATTCAGGTTGATGTCCCGGATGTAACTTCTTCCGTTACCGATTAATGTATATGAATCGCCCTGTCCGGCAGAAGCTTTGAAATTGGTAAAAATAATATCTGTGTTCAACTGAACAGGAAACCATTGATCATCAATTAAGTCGTAGGCTTGTTGGATCTTTATTACAATACCTGTAGAATCATCAGGGGGTTGTGCTTTCACATTCTGTACTGCCCATTTGTACGAGTTGATGTAGAGAAACCCATTCAGCCCTTCAAAGTTTGTATTCTTGTTAGGCCGGAAAGAAATAATAAAGACACTATCTCCTCTTTCAGTGTATATGGTATCTTCAATCAAAAAGAAATATTTGTTCGTACTTCCCCTGCTGATAGGATTTACATATTTCTTCCCCGCAATCTGAATTAATTCATCATAAAACGAGGTGGATTGTATTTGCGAGATCATAAAAGCGATAAGCGGATCTTTAAATCCCGAGACTCTTGTAGCCAGTACATTTTCCTGGTTCAGATCTGGTGACATATACTTCCGCTCCGTGACGGTCTCCATGAGGAAGAGGTCACTTTTCTCAAAGAACTTTCTAAACTGACGCATGTTGGAGTCGAGTAAAGCTGTGTCGGCAAGAAGCAGCGAATCAGCATCAATAGTTACAACCATTTTATCATAAGAAGTGTATGTAAAGGCTTTCAGCTTTTCAGGGTTGTTTTCATTTCGATGCGTCACTACATTCTTAATAATACGGTGCGCAGGATTAATACCGGGAAATATTTCCACTTCCTCCAATTGATAAGGCTTTTGCGTGAGGTATATTTTCTGTATTTTTTTGTTGTAATCAATAGGGTATGTGTACGACTCATATCCTACGTAAGACAGATGAAGGCAACATTCCTCCGTGAATAGTTTAATGGAGAACTTTCCGTCAATATCCGTAACAACTCCGCTTTTTCCGGATTCGCTGATGATGTTTACAAAGGCAAGAGGGTCTTTGTTGTTTTTATCTTTAACAACTCCTTCTACAACTATTTGGGCATAATTGCTGAGCGT
>QMPO01000106.1 GCA_003648625.1 Bacteroidota bacterium | reverse complement strand
TACCAGCCGACCATATTACCAAAATTATAGGTTTGCTGCATCGTAGTGAACGGCATGAATATCTGCGAATTTTCCCTCTCAGCCTGCTGGTCGTTTTTTTTAGATGAAAATACTCCTGCAACCCTGAAATAGACACCCTGAATCCGTATGTATTCACCGATCGGTTCTTCGTCTTCTTCAAACATTTCATCGTAAACACGGGTACCTATAACCACAATTTTTCTTTTATTTTCAATATCCAAATCGTTGATAAACCGTCCTTTCTCAATGTTTACAGGATCTATCAGGTTATATGCCGGGTAATCGCCCTGAATAGTGAACGCTGCCGTGCGTTCGCCCCGAACCACATTGTTGTTATTCTCGCCGGCGCTGAACACCTGAAGGCGGGGGGCAATGTATTCAATCTCGGGCAGGTTATTTTTCAGGGCTTGCGTGTCATCATTGTTAAAATTGTATCTTCTTCCTCTCGGAAAACCTTTGTAAGGCACGGTAGTTTGCCTCGTCCACATAAACATAGAATTGGTAGCCAGATCGCCCATACCCTGCGAAACACCGTTGTTGAGTCCTCTGCCGGAACCCAGCATGACAATAAGCATGAAGATGCCCCAGAACACGCCGAAAGCCGTGAAGAAAGTACGCAGCTTATTTTTTCTAAGCGTGTAAAATATTTCCTGCCATTTATCTATGTCTATAAGTGTCATGTTCTGTTATTTATTCGTCACGTAAAGCAACAACAGGTTTTACGGTAGCAGCTTTTCTGGCCGGCACATACCCGGCAATGGCTCCGGCAATTACCAACAATACCGTTGCAGCAAGAGCTATGTTCAGATTTATTTCCGGATTCGCAAAATAATCATGCGACGGCAGCACCTTCGATATAAGTTCCAACAGACCAACCCCTGAAACAAGACCAATATATCCGGCAAAAGCCGTGATCAATATCGACTCCTGAAGTATCAGGCTTACGATTGTCCACGGTGTGGCACCAAGTGCTTTTCGTATCCCGATTTCTTTTGTTCTTTCTTTGACAACGATCATCATGATGTTGCTGACGCCTACAATTCCTGCGATGATGGTTCCCGTTCCGATAATCCATATAAACAGCCGGATACCGGCGAACAAATCCATAAACTGCTGATAATTCTGAATGCTGTTAAATATGAACAACGCCCGGTTGTCTTTCGGATCAAACTGATGCCGAACTGACATTTCTGTTTTCACATCTTCAACTACCTGTAAGCTTTGTTCCACACCTGCATCGCCCAACATAAGGCTTACATTCCTGATATAGTTGCCCATGTTAAATACGCGCTGCGCCGTTGAAACCGGAATATATACCCTGAGCAGATCTCTGTCCTGCCCCGGGTCGTTGAAAACACCTACTACTTTAAACGGGACCCCACTTATTTTCACATATTTTTCGATGGCTTCTTCTCCGTTTTTAAACAACGCTTCATACACCAGCCTGCCCAGCACCACCGATTTCCGGTAATCGTCAATATCTTTCCGGTTAAGAAACCTTCCGCTGGTTACGATTAATGACTCAACATACCTGTACTCAGGCGAAATAGCAAAAATATCGAAGGTTCCATATTCATTTTTGTATGCAATGATGTTATTGTCAGTAAATAAAAAAGTACGCGACGAACTTTTCTCCACGTTATCAATTCTCGCTAAAATATCACGGTCTTCGTTGGTAAACCGGATCCGGCGGCCCGGTTTCATTCCTTTGTATGCCGTTGAAGTGACCCCTGAATTAACAGAAATATAATTTACGGCATCGCCCTGAAATTCTCTTTTCACTCCATTCTCAAGCCCGTAACCCGACCCCAGCAAAACTACGAGCATAAAAATACCCCAGGCAACACTAAAACCTGTAAGTATTGTTCGCAATCTGTTCTTGCGAATTGTACTGAATATTTCCTGCCATTTATCGCGGTCGAACATTTTTTCTGTAGTTAATGATCTTATGCCATTTTTTGATCGGCAAGCCACTTTTTTCGTTCACCATTAGCGATGATCGAGTCAACAATTCCGTCTTTCAGTTTAATGATCCTGTCAGTCTTTGCTGCGATATCCCGTTCGTGGGTAACAATTAATATAGTGATACCTAATTCGTTGATTTCGTGAAATAATTCCATTACCTCCATCGATGTGGCCGAGTCCAGGGCGCCTGTAGGTTCATCGGCAAGAATAACTTTAGGTTCGGAAATTAAAGCCCGGGCTATAGCCAGCCGTTGTTTTTGCCCTCCCGATAATTCATTTGGCAAATGATGCGCCCACTCTGCCAGTCCCATTTTTTCGAGGTATTCCATTGCTTTAATATTTCTTTTTTTACGGCTGACTTTTTGGTAATAAAGCGGTAACGCCACATTTTCCATAGCGTTTTTAAAAGAGATGAGGTTGAATGACTGGAATACAAACCCAATAAATTTGTTTCTGTAGTAAGCCGCCTTTTTCTCACTCATTTTATAAATACGCTCACCATTCATAAAATAATCGCCCGAATCATAATTGTCGAGCATACCGATAATATTAAGCAGTGTTGACTTTCCCGAACCCGATGAGCCCATGATAGATACCAATTCACCCTTTTCAATGGACAGGTCAACACCTTTAAGCACATGCAGGCTGTTTGATCCCGTATAATACGTTTTATTGATGCTGTTGAGTTTTATCATATCTGTTTCTTCGCCTTTTCAGTGAGTTCACGTGTAATTACAATTTAAACTTTTCAAAGTTAACGTTTTGCATTTCATAATATTACGCTATTGGTCGATTTGATCGCCCCATTTGTCTATTATTAGACGGTGTGCGAGCACTTTCACATACTTTTTGTTTAAAATTCCTTTTTTTATCCGCATTTCTGTCAACTATTACGGTGTGGGCAATAAAGTGTGTCGTTTAAAAGTTCTATTTTTGAATTTAAATTATTCTGCATTGGATCTTTACACACAAAAGAAACGAGTCAAATTATTGCTTTTCATTCTGGCTGCAATTATTATCGGGGCATCTGTTTTTTATACGAACATCATTGTCAATAAATTTGCCAGGGAAGAACAAAAGAATGTCAGGCTGTGGGCTGCGGCTGTACACCGCAAAGCGCGGCTTGTGAAATACACTGAATTTTTCTTCAGTAAACTACAAGAGCAGGAACGCAACAAAGTGGAACTGCTGGCACGGGTTTACGAACAGGTGTTGAAGGATGATCCGGTGTGCGACCTTACCTTTTATATCGACATTATCAAAGAGAACAATACGATTCCTGTCATTCTTACCGACGAAAACGGACGAATACTGAGCACTAAAAATCTGGATGCAAGCCTGGATACACTTACGTTCCTTACGGGTAAAATAAAAGATGATTTTTCGCTGTACGATCCGATTGAAGTACCTTATACACCCACAAGGAAGAATTATCTTTATTATAAAGATTCCAAATTTTTCATGGAGCTGAAAGAGGTTCTGAATGATTATATCTCCTCCTTCATGGAAGAAGTGGCGCTGAATTCATCAAGTGTTCCTGTTATTATTACCGACAGCACAAAAACAAACGTTGTTCAATTTGGTAACCTGAACGATATACGGATGAGCGACCCGGCCTATGTTAAGGAAAAGCTGAATGAAATGGAGGATGAAAACACACCGATCAAGGTTACGTTTGGCGACCAGGGAACGAGTTACATTTATTACATGGATTCGGAACTTTTAACCATTATCCGCTTTTTTCCGCTGACACAGATCCTTATTGTTTTTGTGTTCTTTATGATTGCTTATTTACTGTTCAGCTATGCCCGGAAATCGGAGCAGAACAGGGTTTGGGCAGGTATGGCTAAAGAAACGGCACACCAGATCGGCACGCCTTTGTCGTCGATTATGGCATGGATGGAATTGCTGAGAATGGGCGAAGGAACTGCCGACCAGGCTGCCGATGAAATTGAAAAAGATATCCGCCGCCTCGAAATAATCACCGAGCGTTTTTCGAAGATCGGCTCAATTCCAGCCCTGAAACCTGACAATATTGTAAAAATCATATACGACAGCATTGCTTATCTGAAGCCAAGATCTCCTAAAAAGACAAGTTATATTATCGATTTCCCTGAAAATAAAGAAGTGCTTGTTCCGGTTAATGCCTCGCTGTTCAGCTGGGTAATCGAAAATCTGTGCAAAAATGCTATTGACGCCATGGACGGCGTGGGAACGATCCTGATTACTATGAAAGAAGACGCCCGTCAAGTGATTATTGATGTGAGTGATACAGGACGTGGTATTTCACGTACCGAACAACGCGATATTTTTAACCCCGGCTACACCAGTAAGAAAAGAGGTTGGGGGTTGGGACTTTCCCTGTCGAAAAGGATCATCCGCGACTACCACAAAGGAAAGATATTTGTGAAAAGTTCTACTATGGGCGAAGGCACGACATTCCGGGTTATTATCCGTAAAAAGGTGTGACCAACCAAACAATCATGGCCGGTATTTATATTCACATTCCGTTTTGTAAGCAAAAATGCCATTACTGCAACTTCTATACGGTAATTTCACAAAAATACCGCAACGATTTTGTTCATATACTTCTGAAAGAACTTGAGCAGCGCAGGGATTATCTCGGAGAGCAAACAGTCAATACTATATATTTCGGGGGAGGTACTCCTTCTTTACTTGCTGATAATGAAATAGTACGAATTATTGATAGCATTAAAACCCTGTTTCCGGTAAACGAAAAGGCAGAGATCACCCTGGAGGCTAATCCGGATGATCTGAACAAGGAAAAATTAACTTCTTTAAAGGAAAACACACCTGTTAACCGTCTGAGCATCGGCGTGCAAAGTTTTCATAACGAAGATCTTGTTTATCTGAACCGGGCGCATAATGCTTCGCAGGCCCTGAAAGCAATCGAAAACAGTTTAAGTGCAGGCTTTGATAACATAACCGTTGACCTTATCTACGGCATTCCTACATTGACGGAAAAAAACTGGAGAAAAAATCTGGAATTATTTTTTGATTTCGGTATACCGCATTTGTCGTCGTACGCCCTCACTGTGGAAAATAAAACCGTGTTGCACAGTCTTATCGCTAAAAAAAAAATGACTCCTGTCGATGACAAACAAGCCGTAAAACACTTTGAGCTGCTGCTTGAAGAAACAGAAAAACACGGTTATATCCATTACGAAATTTCCAATTTTGCCCGTGAAGGTTACTACTCGAAGCACAATAGTATTTACTGGCTTGGGGGGCATTATCTTGGCGTCGGGCCATCGGCGCATTCGTTCAATGGTATTTCGCGGCAATGGAATGTAGCTAATATGAAGCAATACATGGAGTTTGAGCAAACCGGCACCACGGTACTCGAAAAAGAAGTTTTATCCAAAGACCAGCGATACAACGAATATGTGATGACCTCGCTGCGCACTTCGTGGGGATGCGATACGGAGCATTTGGAAAATGTTTTCGGTAATTTGTATACAAACCATTTCTTAAAGCATATTATTCCCTTTGTTGAAGACGGAAAAGTGCAGCAAAAAGGAAATGTTTACACCCTGACAAATGCCGGAAAACTTTATGCCGACGGTATTGCCGCTGCTCTGTTCATGATATAACTCCCTCGTCCTCGTCTGCAACCTCTCGTCCTCGTCTGTGACGAGGATGCTCTCCACTGGCATTTGCAATACCCCTTTTCTGACGCTTCCAGGTTCTATGAACTCTGGAAGGTCTACAAAACCTCCGCGTTCCTTTGCGGTTCTTTGCGCAACTTTGCGTAACAGCTATAACGCAGAGCTACGCTAAGGTGGCGCAAAGTGTCGCTAAGGTCTCTTTTTATGATTCGTTAAGATTGTATTTTAATTTGCTGTGTTATTTCCTTTTATATTTGCCGTCTTTACAAACTAAAATTGCATAACATGGCACAGATAACATTAAAAGGAAACCCGATTAACACGATAGGCAACTTGCCTGAAACAGGAACCAAGGCTCCGGAGTTTACCCTCGTAAAAGACGATTTATCCATAAAATCACTATCCGATTATAAAGGACAGAAAGTTGTTTTAAATATTTTTCCCAGTTTGGACACCCCGACTTGTGCGGCTTCGGTAAGGCGCTTTAACGCCGAAGCTTCTGCACTGGAGAATACGGTTGTTCTTTGTATTTCCAAAGATCTTCCTTTTGCCCAGGCACGTTTTTGTGGCGCCGAGGGATTGGAAGACGTGCATAATCTTTCCGACTTCCGCGGTGGACAGTTTGGCAAGGACTATGGCGTAGAAATTATTGACGGACCACTGGCAGGACTTGAGTCGAGAGCGGTAGTTGTTTTAGACGAAAACGGAACCGTTTTGTACACGCAGCAGGTAGCTGAAATTGTGGACGAACCGGATTATGAGGCAGCACTTGCTGTTTTATAAAACACGAAATATTTTTTTAAAAAGGGTAGCGTGTTTTACGTTACCCTTTTTTTATGTCTTTTTTTAAAACGATGCCCGTTAATAGATTGACAACGATACGAAACCTCCAATAAAGTATATTACGTAGTTTTGTTACAGATAAACTGCGGTAATGATCAAAGACAAACAATATGTTAAGTTTTGTTCTTACGGTTTTCTAAAAAACCTGCGTTTTTTTGATGCTTTTTTTATTTTATTCCTGGTAGAAAAAGGCCTGCCTTACACGCAGATCGGGATATTATATGCCGTACGCGAAATCGCTATCAACATCCTTGAAGTACCCTCGGGTATTGTGGCCGACACCTGGGGAAGGAAGAGCGCCTTAACCGGATCTTTCATAGCCTACATACTTTCTTTCCTTGTCTTTTATTTCTCAGCTGATTTCTGGTGGTTTTTTCTGGCTTTTATTCTCTATGGTATCGGAGAAGCGTTTCGTTCGGGTACCCACAAGGGGATGATCATGGATTACCTGAAAATAAATCATTGGGAAGATCAGAAAATTTATTATTACGGGCATACCCGCGCTTGGTCGCAAAAGGGTTCGGCTATATCTTCGCTTGTTGCGGGATTGATTGTTTTCTATACCGGCATGTACCGCGATATTTTTCTTTATTCCGTAATTCCCTATTTCATCAACCTGCTGCTGATCCTGTCTTATCCCAAAGAACTGAATCATTCGATAAAGCCTTCCGAAAGAACGGAACCGGGTGTGGGGGCTACCCTGCGATCGTTCTGGCAGATCATCCGTAAACCGCATGTGCTGCAAATCATCAACACCTCGGCTTTGCATACGGCTTACCTGAAAGCGGTGAAAGATTACATCCAGCCGCTGATGATCCATGTGTCGCTGCTGCTGCCCGTATTGCTGCATGTGGAACAGGAGAAGAAAAACGGGATTGTTGTCGGAGCACTGTATTTTTTTATCTATCTGCTCACCTCACGGGCTTCACAAATTTCGTCCAGGGTGGCTGATAAAAGTAAACGGAATATTTCGTACACCACCCTGCTGTGGGGATTTAGCTTCGGAATATTTTCAGGCGTTTGTTTCTATTATGGACTTTGGGTTGTTTCGTTTGTGGCGTTTGTGGGTATCTACATTGTCGAAAATATCCGTAAACCTATTTTAACGGGTTTTGTGGCCGACCGCGTGCCTAACGAAATACTGGCGTCGGTCATTTCAGCCCAGTCTTTATTAAAAACCGTAATGACAGCCGGTATTGCGCTTGTTTTCGGCATCCTGGCCGATCATTACGGGATAGGTGTGGCTTTTGTGCTTGTTTCGGCTTTTTTGATTGTTTCTACGGTGACTATCAATTTATACAGGGCACAAAACCGGAAACAATTATAATCATAACAACGTAATACGCTCTTATTTTTCATTCTTTTACTACGGTAGTAATTAAAACTGCATTATTTTTATTTGTTCATTAATTATCAGCTTAAAAAATACCGAATGGAAAACCAAATTATGATACTGGCAATTATGGCTACTTACATTACAGGGCTTATGCTTTGGGGTGTTTATCAGGGCCGTAAAGTAAAAACCGAACAAGATTACGCCATTGCCGGGCGTAAATTACCGGGTTGGGTAGCCGCTTTAAGTGAGCGGGCTACAGGCGAAAGCTCATGGGCGTTGCTGGGTTTGCCCGGGGCGGCTTATGCATTTGGTCTCACCGAAATATGGACTGCTGTAGGCTGTGTTACCGGTATTGTGACCGCCTGGGCCTTACTTGCCTGGCGCCTGAGCGACGAAGCAGATAAACTGGACGCGCACACGTTTACCTCCTTCATAGCACGTTCGCACCCCGACGACGCCCGCTGGATCCGTATGGTCGCTTCGTCGGCTATTGTGTTCTTTTTCTTCTTTTATGTAGGGGCTCAGTTTCTGGGAGGCGGAAAAACATTACACGCCCTGTTTAACATCAACCCCATAACGGGGATGATCATTACTGCTGTTATCATTGTTCCTTATACGATTTACGGAGGTTTTCGCTCGGTAGTTTATACCGATGTGGTCCAGGCTATTGTAATGATCATAGCGCTGATCATCGGACCCATTATGGGTTTTATTTACCTGTCGCAAACACCCGGCCTTTATGCCTCTTCCGTATCACAGGCACTTGAACAGGCGGGCCCTTCTTTTACTTCGTTTACGGGGGCTGTATCGGGTTTTAGTATAGGGATTGTTATTGTAGGAGGTTTCTCCTGGTTTTTCGGATATCTGGGCGGGCAACCGCAGTTAAGCACCCGATTTATGGCCATTCGCGACAGGAAACAGGCAAAACAAGCCCGGAATATTGGTATCGGTTGGACGCTGATAGCCTATATAGGTGCACTCAGCATCGGGTGGATTGGCCTGGCTATTTTTGGCCCCGAAGGCAGCGCTACGGGTTTAACCGACAGGGAGTTTGTGATGCCGAAAGTGCTGTTAACGATCTTTCCTGCGCCACTGGCTGCTGTTTTGATTACCGGCGCCATTGCCGCCATGATCTCTACAGCCGACTCCTTGCTGATCCTTTCATCCACAGAACTGACGGAAAATTTACTGAAACCCGCATCAAAAAAAATGCAAAATATCAGTAACAAACAACAATTATTCATTTCAAGGGGCATTACTGCCCTGCT
>QMPO01000105.1 GCA_003648625.1 Bacteroidota bacterium | reverse complement strand
TGATACACATAATCGGCGTGGGAAGGACGAAAGTTTTCTTTCAGGTGATCGTAATCACCCGGTTTATGATCTTTGTTCCACACTAAAAAAGCGATGGGCGAACCTGTTGAGTATCCTTCATAAACACCAGAAAGCAGTTCCACTTTGTCCGGTTCCTTTCGGGCGCTCACTAATTTTGACTGTCCGGGCTTTCTTCTGTCTAATTCATGCTGAATAAATGCCAGATCAACCGGAATACCTGCCGGAAATCCATCCAAAACACCTCCGATCGCTTTTCCGTGCGACTCGCCAAAGCTGGTAAGTTGTAGTATTTTTCCAAAAGTATTCCCGGCCATTTACATCGGCTGTTTAGTGGATAATTTCACGTTTCTAATTAGCTCTGCGTTCCAGAAAGTGTTATCCTTCTTTCCGCAGCAGATCAAGCTTTGCTTTAAGCGTACTTATTTCCTTTTTCGCCTGGTCAATTTTATTCTGAAACTCTTTTTTAAGTAATTCAGATTGTTTGGAACTGGAGAAGAAACCGATATTATTTTCTAAGAGCGCTACATCCTCTTTAATCTTTTTAATCTTATTTTCGATGTTAAACCGCTCTTTTGACAACCTTCTTTCCGCATCAGGTGTAGCTTTCAACATTTCTATTTTATTCTGAAAATCAGACTTCGCCAGCTCAACCTTATTGATCTCCATTTTAGATATGAGTTTATCAATGGCTTCCCTGTATTCATTCTGAATTGTTTCTTTTTCCTTAAACGGCACGAAACCTATTTCAAGCCAGTTTCTTTGAAACTCCTTGATGGCATTCAGGTCTTTTTCTTTGTCATTGGCAACCTTATATGATTTTACAGCTTTGATTATTTCTTTTTTCTTCTGAAGATTCTCTTCTTCAACTACGTGAATATTTTTGAAATAATCTCCTTTTCTATTGAAGAAATGATCACATGCAGCACGGAATCTTTTCCATATTTTATCAGAATGCCGGCGGGGCACAGGACCTATTTCCTTCCACTCTTTTTGCAAGCGGATCAAATCGTTTGTTGTGCTTTTCCACTCTTCGCTGTCTTTTAATGCTTCAGCCTGTATACATAAATCGAGTTTCAGATTATAATTATTAGTCTGTTCCTCTTTCAGCTTATTAAAAAACTCGCGTTTACTTTTAAAGAAACTGTCAAGTACACCTTTGAACTTGTCCCAGACTTCATCATTCTTAGCTTTTGGCGCTCTTCCGGTTGATTTCCATATTTTAAACAACTCGTTGATATTTTCCGTATTCTTCTGCCATTCTTTCAGGCTTTCAATTTGCTGTGAAGCAATCTCTTCGGCTTTTTCAATCAGCTCCAGTTTTGTCTGAAAATTTGCCAGTTGATGTTCCTGCTGCTCTTTATAATATTCTTTGCGCCGCTGGTTGATTTTATCAGTAGCCGCTTTAAACCGCTCCCAAAGCTCGTCTTTCTTGTCCATCGGAACAGGCCCGATTTCTCTCCATTCTTCGTGATATTTCTGTAAAAGTTTAAAAGACCTGAGAATTGATTTTTCAAGTAATAATTCTTCCGTTTTTTCGCATAACCTGATCTTTTGCTCCAGATTCTTCCTCAGGTCCAGATCCCTTAGTTCTCTGTTTATTTTTACCTTATCGAAAAATCGCTCCACAAGAAAATGATAATTCTGCCACAAATTGGAAAGCTCCGAAGCCGGCACCATGCCAATATGCTTCCATTCTTCCTGCAACTTTTTAAACTCATCGTACGTTTTTTTCAGGGTTTCTTCCGAACTGATCAGTTCTTTCAGATTTTCCAGTACCGTAAGTTTAAGCTGAAGATTGTGCTGTTTTTGCTTTTCGAGTTCTTCGGTGTATTTCGCTTTGTTCCGGCGATATATCGAAAAAGCAGCATCATATCTGTGCTCCAGCGGATCAGGTCGGTGGCTGAATTTTTCCGCTTCACCTCCGTTAGTTACAAAGGCTTGTTTCTCATTATCGATGTCTTCTTTATTTCGCTGGTAAAATGCTGCTTTAATTTTTGCAACCTGGCTTTTGATTTTTGAGATATCTTTTTCCTGAACGATTTCTTCCAGTAACTCCACGAGTTCCTGCTTGTTCACATCGTCGTAATCAATTTCTTCTTCCACTAATTCTTCCAAAGGAAGAGCATCCTGACCGTAACCACCCTTTATGAGCATTACGATCTGCTTCTTTTCCTCCTTACTGATCTGTGACTTAACCTTTTGTTTTGATTTATCATCCGATCCGGCCGAATCAGATGTTTTTTTATCAGCTAGCAAACCGGCAATCTCCGTTTTTTCACCTTCGGTAATCTGGGGAACATCTTTCCGGACAGATTTCACCTTCTTTTTTTTGCCGGGTTCTGCAGGAGCGTATGCTACATTAAGTTGGGCAGCAATCCATTCGCGCTCTTTTTTTAATAGCTGTTTTCTTTTTCTCTTAACTGTTTTTTTTGCTTCTGTTGCTTTTTTTTCTGCTTTTGCTGCAGTTTCAGACTTCTCCTCCTGTACGTTTAAGTCAGGATTTTGATCAGGTTGCATAATTTAAAAATTTTAATCAACATTATTTTAGTCATCCTGGTAATTAAAAATTACCTGGTTATAAGAATTCATTTTTTTATCACGTAGAGGCAAAAATAGCAATAATTCATTAACTAATAAGCTTCTGTAATACTTTCGGGTTGCTGCAACATGTGCTTATCACCGGCCTTCTAAAAAGGCCAGAAATTATTGTCGTTCCAGATCCTTTCTTTTAAATCTTCGTTAAGCCTGTATAAAAGATGGTGGTGTGTTTTTTCCCAGTCGGCCAGCATTTTATACGCCGCTTTCTCCTTTTCATCAGTGGCTTCTTCCGCCCTTTTCGAATAAAGCTTAATAGCCCTGTTTTCAAAATCAATGGCTGCTGAAATGGCTGCTGCTTCATATCCGGCTGCATCGATCTCATTTTTTACCTGTCCGATCAGCCTTTCCACTTCTGAGTCATCCTCTTCGGGAACAGAATAGCCGCTGGTGAACTCATGATTCGCCACATAATTTCTGAACTGCTCTTCAAGAAATGAAATATGTGCTTCTTCTTCTTCTGCCATCATTTCAAATATCTGTCTTGTGGCTTCACTTTTACTTTGCCGGGCCGCCTGAGCATAAAAAGCTTTTCCTCTGCGCTCAATCAAAATAGCTGTTTTTAAAACTTCTATAACTTTATCTTTTGTATCCATATTGAAGTATCTTTTTTATGTAATCGAATTTATATTACAAAGGTACTACATTAAAAACAACGAATGTTTCTGACGATTTGCAAATAATCATAATTTTGTACATAACCTTAACTCCATTCATTTTGAAGAATACCTTTAATAAAATAACATCTCTGCTGGCCAAGAATGGTTTTCCGCTTCCAAAGCATATTCAACCGTTACCTTCTTCCGGTTCCGACCGGCAATATTTCAGGGTGCTTGTAAATAGCGGGACAATGGATTCGCTTATAGCTGCTTACAATCCGGATATTAAAGAAAACAAAGCCTGGTATTCGTTCAGTAAGCATTTCAGATCACAGGGTTTATCCGTTCCGGAGATCATCGCACACGATGATTCTTTTACTTATTTCCTTCTGGAAGACCTGGGGAACACTTCTTTATTTAACCTGCTGGCAGAAGGATTCAATGAAGAAGCAGCGGGTTATTATAAAAAAGTTATCCGCGATTTAATAAAATTCCAGGTGGAAGGAATCAAAGGACTTGATCTGAATGTGGCGTATCCTGTAAAATCATTTGACAGGAAATCCATTATGTGGGACCTGAATTATTTTAAATACTACTTTGTTAAACCCAATGGGGTTTTATTTGACGAGAGCAAGCTGGAAGATGACTTTGAAGCTTTTGCAGATCATCTTCTCCGGGCAGAAACGGGCTATTTTATGTACCGTGATTTTCAGGCGAGAAACATAATGATCTATGATAATAAGCCCTGGTATATTGATTTTCAGGGTGGACGCGAAGGACCGCTGCAATACGACCTGGTTTCTCTTTTATCTCAGGCCCGCGCCCAACTATCCGAAAAAACAAAAACCGAACTGAAGTCCTTTTATCTGACAGAGCTGGAGAAACTTATTCCCGGTAAGAAAGCGACTTTTAACAAATACTACAATTCATTCGTCTATTTTCGCTTAATGCAGGTTCTTGGTGCTTATGGGTTCCGTGGAAAGTTGCAGCGTAAAGCACATTTTCTGATCAGTACGGGCTTTGCCGTGGATAACCTTGTCAGGTTGCTAAAAACCACGCCACCTGACATTGATTTACCCGAGCTTGTTTCCGTATTCCGGCAGATTTCGGCTGCTCATCAGCTAAAACAACAAACAAACCAGCGCAAACATAAGCTAACAGTAAGAATCAATAGTTTTTCCTATATCCGATCGGGCATTCCCGAAGACCCAACACTGAACGGAGGAGGATTTGTATTCGACTGCCGGGCATTGCCAAACCCGGGAAGAATAGCAGACCTCAAAGATTTTTCCGGTTTACAGGAACCTGTCATCAAGTATCTGGAAAGCAGCTCTGAAATAAAAGAATATCTGGAGCATGTTTTTAATTTAGTCGATCAAAGCATCACCAATTACAACCAGCGGGGATTTGAACACCTGCAGGTAAACTTTGGCTGTACAGGCGGGAAACACCGTTCGGTATATTGTGCTGAGAAACTTGCCGGGCATTTGAAAAAATACAAAAACAAAGTCAGTATTATTATCAACCATCTGATGACAGACAGCTGGTAAGACAAAACAGAAGCTAATGAAAGCATTTATCCTTGCAGCAGGATTGGGCACACGATTAGGCAGCTTGACCGAAAACAAACCTAAAGCACTGGTAAAGGTGCAAGGCACAGAAATGCTTGCACTGACGATACAACGCCTCAGATCACAAGGATTTACTGAGCTTATTGTAAATGTACACCATTACGGCCAGATGGTAATTGACTTTTTAAAAAAGAACGACAACTTTGGCGTACACATCCATATATCTGATGAACGCGGACAACTACTTGATACAGGTGGAGCTCTTTTAAAAGCCCGTGATTATCTTATGGGGGAAGAGCCCGTGCTGATCCATAATGTCGACGTTATTTCGGAAATCGATTTCAAAGAACTGCTGGTCAGACACACAAATGATAATGCGCTGGCTACATTGTGCGTACGAAACAGAAACTCCGACAGGACACTTATATTTGACAAACACATGGAATTGAAAGGGTGGACGAATAAAAAATCCAAAGAATTTAAATGGGCATCTCAACCATTAACTGATTATACCGCATACGCCTTTAGCGGTATTTACGTTATTTCTCCCGGATTTATCCATAAGATTAAATTAACCGGAAAGTTTTCCATCATCGATGCCTGGCTTTCCATGGCCGGGCAGCACAAAATTAAGGGTTACATTGACCAGTCCAAGCATTGGTTTGACCTGGGAACCCCTGATAAAATCAGACAAGCCGAATTATATCTAAAAAATCAACCAATGTGAAAAAGTTTCTGGAGAAAGTAGCTGATGAGATCCTTAAGAATTATGGTGCTGACAACAGTCGCCATGTCGTAATTGTTCCCAACAAGCGGTCGGAGATATTCCTGAAAAACCACTTGAAAGAAAAAACAGCAACTACACTGTGGCTACCGGAATTTTTTACCATTGATGAGTTTATTACTGCCAGTAGTGGTTTGGTCAGCCTCGATCCCATCCTTATTTATTTCGAACTTTACGAGATTCATAAAACAATTCAGGAGAAAGAAACGATGCCCCTTGAAGATTTTCTCTCGTGGGCGCCCATCATGTTATCCGATTTCAATGACATCGATCTTCATCTGGGAGACGCAGAATACATTTTTAAACACCTGACCGAGGCAAAAGCTATTGAGCAATGGAATCTGGAAGGAAAACCACTGACGGCACTTCAGAAAAACTATCTCTTCTTTTACCGGTCATTATATTCGTACTACACAGAACTTAAAAAACGGCTGGCTATAAAAAGAGCTGGCTATAAAGGGATGATTTATCGGCATCTTTGTGAGAACATTTCTTCGCATACCGGCAAATGGGAGGGCTTCACTTTTAGTTTTGTCGGTTTTAATGCGCTTACCAATTCCGAACTTACCATCTTCGGATACCTGAAAAATAACTTTGCAACAACAATATACCTGGATACAGACCTTTATTATCTTGGGACGGCATCAACTAACGCCCAGCAATCCGGGGCAGGTCGATTTATAAACGAAATGATCACCGACTGGGGTCTGAAAAACATTACCTGGATTGATGATGCGTTAACATCAGCTAAAAACAAAGTAAGTGTGTACGGTGTGGCCAAACAAGTTGGTCAGGTAAAATTTGCCGGAAAGAAACTCGAAAAATGGCTTGATAATTTAGACCCCGGGGCTGACAGTAAGGACATAGCCGTTGTGTTGGCTGACGAAAACCTGTTGGTTCCTTTGCTGCATTCTCTGCCAAAAGAAGGAAAAGGAAATAAAATGATCACCTATAATGTTACTATGGGTTATCCGCTGATGCAATCGGCCATGGGTCGCTTCATACAGCAGTGGCTCAATTTCCTTATCAGGTTCAGCGGGAATAAATTCGGGACTACAGATCTGATTCAGTTAATAAACAATCCTATTACAGCTCTTTTACTGGATGATGCCAACGCAAAGATGAGAACAACACTGATACATGACCTGCTGGAAACCGGAAAGGTTTACTTAAATACGGAAGAATTCTTTAGCTTATTACCTGAAAATAAAAAAGATTCGGTTACTCTGTTGTTTAGCAATCTCTTGAGTGGCACACCAGATGTTATCCGTTTTCTGGATTCATTAACAGACCTGTTAGGTCTTTCCAAAGAACTTATAGAAAGGAAGGGACATACAGCATTTCCACTGCTCAAAGAACAATTGAGTAAAACTCATTCACTGGTCGCGAAATCCAGATTAATGCTTGAAAATCAAAAAGGAGCTATAAATCTTAAGGCATTTCAGAAGATACTGCTGCAACTAATGCGCCGCAGCGAAATTAATCTAAAAGGTGAACCACTGGAAGGAATCCAGATCATGGGGATGCTGGAAACAAGGAATCTGGACTTTAAAAAAATAATAGTCCTATCGGCCAATGAAGGTATTTTGCCAAAAACAGGAACTATGGAGTCATTCATTCCATTTGATATCCGGCACGACAATAAGCTGCCGCTTCCAAAAGAACAAAACGATATTTACGCTTATTATTTTTTAAGGTTGTTGCAGCGAGCCGAACAGGTCGCTCTTGTTTACAATACCGACAGTGATAAGTTTGGCGGCGGCGAAAAAAGCCGGTTCATTTTGCAACTGGAACACGAACTGCCTCAGATATTTACAGACAAGGAAAAGCTTATCCATTTGAGCACTCCTGTTTCTGAAACTCAAAATACTATTTCAATAGCGAAAAACGACACCGTTCTGAAAGGGCTAAAAAACAAAGCCAGATCGGGATTTTCAGCCTCATCGCTAAACGTGTACCGCAACTGCCCGCTTAAATTTTATTTCAGCGAGGTGTTGCAACTGAAAGAGAAACAAAAGATTGAGCCGGAAATTGAATTCAATGTGTTTGGAAATGCCATTCATGGTGTGCTCGAAAATATATACCGTAATTTTCTGGGGAAAAACATTGACCCTGCCGAACTGAAGAAATTTATTCCGAAAGCCGGAATGCTTCTGGATAAAGAACTTGCTGAGATCTATAAAGGAGGCAACACAAAAACAGGTAAAAACCACCTGATCTATGAAGTAGCCAAAAAGTATATTGTCCAGTTTCTGAAGTATGAGGCCGGCAAAAGCGGCATGTCCGGTATTCAAATAGTCGGGTTGGAAGAACGGATTAAAGAAACCGCCAGACTTGGAGATTACGAAGTAACGCTGAAAGGCTTTCTCGACCGTGTTGAAAGAACGGAAACCGGCGATCTCCGGATTATTGATTACAAAACCGGCAAGGTGGAACCAAACGATCTTAAGCTGAACACCAAAACAACCGAAACAGAGCAACTGGCCGAAGGAAAAAAGGAAAAACTATTCCAGTTATTGTTTTATGCCTATCTGTATCGCCTTCATTCCGGCGACTCCGCTTATCCCCGGTTAGGAATTTACAGCCTGCGGATGCTTTCTTCCTATGGTTTAATTGAAACAGATTTACCCGGAGGGATCGACTTTTTCGAAGATTATCTGACAGGCCTTATTGCAGAAATATTCGACCCTTCCGTCAGTTTCAGCCAGACAGAGGACGATCGTATCTGTGATTATTGCGACTTTAAAGATATCTGCAACAGATAATGTCAATATCCCGAAAAGAATGTAACACCTCATGAGGTGCATGAAAACATGAAAAATCAGCTTGATTTCTCTACTTTAGAGTGTGTCGGATAATGGGAGGAGACCACCGTTATGAAAGGGGGATGTTGCGAAATGTCGGGGGCCGTAATCACTATTAACGATCCCAAACTCAGTTGTACTTCTTGTTATAGGGTCAGGTAATTGGCTATACAGTAACGTGCACTTAAACTGTATAACAATAAAAACTGCAATAATTAATAATTTAGTATGCATCTTAATAATCATCTTAGTTTAAAGGTCATTTATTCTGGGTTTAATAATAAACTTACCATCTTTCTTAAGAACCTTATACGGTTTCACTTTTCTTAAAACAGGTACTGTCTCGGTTTGTAATAGCTCTCCTCTTTCATTATAAAAATTATAGATGTAAATCGAATCCTTTTTTCCTATTACATAAAAATCCCCATTTAATAAGAAACTTCTGTATATTGGTATCTTATTTCCATTATATATCACACTGTCAACTTTATATTTTAACTGATGTGTGAACAAATCTTTTATTTTAATGTAATTGGTTGATGGTTCACTAAGCAAATAACTTTTTTCGTCTTTCAGGAAATAGATAAACCCTTTGTCTTTAGGTTGTTTCCATATAAAAACGTTATTTATATCGTAAAACAATTGCTGGTTGTCCAAAGAAATGATATAATAATTCTCACGTGGCGAAAATTTTATACCCCTAAAAAAACCCTTTGGGAAGACCACTTCTTCAATATTTCCCGATTCGTCAATATGGTCGAAAG
>QMPO01000104.1 GCA_003648625.1 Bacteroidota bacterium | reverse complement strand
CCCCTGTACTCAGGTGCAATGACAATATACCCCTGCGCCATCATTTCCCTGATGATGTGCTGATAATACGTGGTAAAATCGCCGTGTACACCTCCATGCGGAAAAACCAGCAGCGGGTATTTTTTAGACGGATCAATGTTTTTAGGGATAAAAACATAATTCCAGAATTTAACCGGATTATCAACCCCCATCGCTGTCGGATTTTTGATATGAGGATTTGGCGGGCCTGTTATATAAACTTTGTCAATAAAAGCTACATCGCCAACTTTCTGATACCACAGCAGGTCTTCATTCATTTTTTCAAGCCGGTCAAACCGGTGCGTCATGTTTTCCAGTTTTGTTTCAAGCTTCTTTATCTGTGCAGCATCATTCTGTTGATCCTGTGAAAAACCTGTCATCAGAAACAACATCAAAGCGGACAGAAACAATAATTTTACGTTTACTATGTTTTTCTTCATAATCACGCATATTTTATGTCTTTACAAATTTAATAAGATAAAGAACTCTTCGTAACAAAAAAAGAAGTTCTATTTTTGCCCATAGATTGAGCACATTGAAAATCCATTATACAACCCTTAGAATTTACGGATTGTTGTTGCTATTGGCAACGATCTCCGTTTCGGCAAAAGCACAGGTTAACTACGATCACTTTGTACGCCTTGGGCAGATGGAGCTTGAAAAAAGCAACTTTGTTGAGGCTATTAACAATTTCAACACAGCCGTTTATGCCAAAAAAGATGGTTTTGCCGCTTATTTTCTGAGAGGTATTGCCAAATTCAGCCTGGGTGATTTTCAGGGAGCTATCAACGATTTTTCCAAAACAATTTCGCTGCACCCGTTATATGTGAGAGCCTACCATTACCGGGGCATAGCACGCGATCGTATGTACGATTACGCCCATGCTATCAGCGATTTCGACAAAGCTTTGGAACTCGACCCCTTTAACCCGGAAGTGTATCTTGCCCGCGGCGACACGAAACTGCACCTCAATGATTTTCACGGAGCTATTGCCGATTACACTTCGGCCATTGACCTTGATGCCGACGAAGCCGCCGCCTGGCTTAACCGGGGCGTTGCAGAACACCTTCTGAAAGAAAATGAAAAAGCGTTGGAAGACATCAACAAAGCGGTTATGCTGGATTATTTCAATGTGGAAGCATGGGCCAAACGAGGCATGATCCAATACGAGCTCGACAGCCTCGATCAGTCTATTGCTGATTTCAACCACGCCTTAACCCTTGACGATAAAAATCCGCTTATTTATTTCCAGCGAGGGCTGGCTCTGCTCAAATCAGGCGATACACTTGCCGCACTTAAGGACTACGACAAAGTAATTGAAATGGAGCCTGACAATGCCCTCACCTACTACAACAGGGCGCTGATTAAGTCGATGCAGAAAAGATACGAGGAAGCGCTGAAAGATTACACGATCGTTACTCAGATCAATCCCCTGAACGTTTATACATATTTCAACAGGGGAATTGTGAATCTGGAACTGAATAAAACGGATGACGCAGAGGCAGACTTTTCCAAATGTATTGATATCTATCCTGAATTTGTGGGAGCTTACGTCAACCGGTCGGTGGTGCGGCAGGAAAAAGGAGACCGGCGTGGAGCCCGGAAGGACCATGACCGTGCTATGGAGATCATAGCCAGTAAAAATGACGACAGCCTGGATCACGAATCTTTATACAAAAGATACCAGGATTCGGTGTATTTCAACAAGATCATAGAACTGGAAGCTGATTTTGTGAGCGGCAATATCAAAAAAGGCCGTG
The DNA here is from genome assembly GCA_003648625.1 of Bacteroidota bacterium. GTDB lineage: Bacteria > Bacteroidota > Bacteroidia > Bacteroidales > F082 > UBA4459. The sequence goes on along the minus strand of QMPO01000104.1, from coordinate 7,391 downwards.
TTCAGTTTGAACGGATCGCGATCGAGCCTAAGCCCAATTTTCTGCTGGTATATGCTTTCAAACTGCCCGACTCAGTCTATACAATATATAAAAAGAACGAATATTACGATGAGAGCATTGCCAAATTCAATGCCAGTAACAAACTGGGGATAAAACTTGTATTCACCACCCGCGACTGGCCGGTATCCAAAGAGAAAGCTTTAAAGGAATTACAGCGTATTGACAGCGCCATTTTAATTGGTGGCGATACTGCCGGCGCTTATTTTATGAAAGGTGTGGTAAACAGCATGCTGCAAAATTACAGTATTGCTATCAATGCTTACGATCAGACACTGAAACACGATCCGAATATTTCCTACGCCTATTTTAACCGCGGAACCATGCAGTTTGAACTGGACGAATTCATCTTTAATGAAAAACAATATACGAGTGCTATTACGATCAGCATGAGTGGACAGAACGCGCCGAAAAAAGACCTTAAGCCACCCGATCATATAAGCACGCTGAACGATTATAACAGGGTGATTAAACAAAATGCGAATCTTCCGTTTGTATATTATAACCGGGCTAACGTTAAGCTAAGCCTGAAAGAATACCAAAGGGCAATTGACGATTATTCGATGGCTATCAAGCTGGAACCTAAACTTGCAGAAGCTTATTACAACCGGGCCCTCACCTTATTGTTTCTGGGAGAGGCCAAACTGGCATGCAAAGACCTGAGCATGGCTGGCGAACTGGGTATTACTGAAGCCTACAATGTGATAAAAAGATATTGTAATTAACTCCGAAGCCTAATAATATCCCTCCCTCATCATATCCTGCAACTCATTCAGATGCGAAAACATACCGGTTGAAAGCATAATAATGAAAAACAGAGCTGTCATAGCAATACCAATGAGTGCCAATACACCATAAATCGTAAAATAGGTGCTCAGACTGTTCTGTGCTCGTATCAAAGCTACTTTATCACCTGCTACATGAGCCTGCTCTATCCGGTTAGCAGTTTGATTCAGTAATACGCCCAGCCAGATGGGCAGCCAGGCAATCAGGATCCCTACAATCGAAAGCGCTACCAAAGCTCCGTAAATAATCATAAGTACACCCAGAAATTTGATCCATCCTTTGCTTCCGTACAAAGGCAAAGAAACTTCTCTGACAACGTTTTCTTCGTTATTGATTATTTCATCTTCCATGATAATGTGTTTAATGAATTTTAACTGTTAAATATCGGTATAAAATATGGAATCAAAACTGTTAACATTAAAAAGTTTAAAATTAAGCCGACAAATGCACGAGTACTCATTTTCTCTCATTAGTTTTGCATTCAGTTTAGCACTATGTTTTTCAAAAAATACATACTCAATAAATATTTTGTCACCGGTCTGGCATTTCTGGTGTGGATGCTGTTTTTTGACCAGGAAAATTTTATCGACCAGATAAAGCTAAGCCGGACATTAAAAAACCTGGAACATCAGAAAGACTACTACCAAAAAGAGATCAGTAACATTGAAGATGCTATTTATGTGCTGGAGAACGACACTGCCCACCTGGAAAAATATGCCCGCGAAAAATACTTCATGAAAAAAGACAACGAGGACGTGTTTGTGATTATTGAGGAAGAGGATAAATAACCGTTTTCTTTCAATTCACAATTTAATGCATGCGTACCTAAAGAACATTCGCCATGAATAATCATCAAGTTTGATACCTCTTAAAATTCTCCGCCTGTTCAAATATCTCTTTGTAAACTTCATCACGAGTAATGGGCGGATAACCGTTTTCGGCCAATAGGATAATCAGATCGACTTTTAGTTCGGCTTTGATGTCTTCCCGATGATTCCAGTCAGTGTATTTTGTTTTATCATCCACAATCTTCTTGACTTCTTTGGCCAGGTAAATGAGTTTGTCTTCGGGATACTCGAAATCATATTTATGGGCGATGGATTTCAGGATATCGTAAAATGCTTTTTCCTCAAAATTAATCCCCATCTCTTTAAAGGATTCTTTTTCTTTCTTGAGACTGTGGTACAAATCAATTATCTCATCTGTAAAGTCTTCAAGCACTTCACTCTGCAAGACATCATATTCTTTTCTTTCGTTATAACTATCAACCAGCTCCTTAAACCTTTTGGAAAAATCTATTCCTTTAACCTTGTTTACTTTTTTCAGATCATCAATTGCTTTGGCCAACAGTTGTTGTAAGAGTTTTATCCTTGTATTGGGCAGTTTTATCTTTTCAATTTTGGCCAGATAGTCTTCATCAAAGATGTCAATCCTGCTTTCTTCTTTTCCCATTTTAAAGATTTCTTCCACCCCATCACTTTTCAGGGCTTCTTTGATCATCTCGTTCACTTTGGCGTTCATTTGTGCCGTATCGGGCGCATCGCCTTTGGTTAGTTTAAAAACAATAGAACGAACAGCCAGATAAAAATGGATATGATCCCGCTCACTCTGTGAAAACTCTTCACTTCCACAGGCAATATCATAAGCTGATTTAAGCCGTTTTACCAATCCCATGAAACGGGTTTCCATCTTTTTTGTTAACTGCACGTATTCCGCTGCCTTATTCAGGGTTTCCAGTTGTTGTACAGACGTTCCGGTAAAGTATAACGAACTGTCAAACTTATGGAACAATTTTGCCAGCAAATCCAGTTGGTCTTTAACGGCTACAATGGATCCGGCAACGTCTTCAATATTTTCCCCGTCCACTCTTGAGTACTGCTTCAGGGCCTTGTTCATTTGTTTTTTTATACCAATGTAATCCACTACCAGCCCTTTCTCCTTGCCTTCAACTTTTCTATTGACCCTTGAGATGGTCTGAATCAGGTTATGGCGCTGAATGGGTTTGTCAATATACATGGTATCAAGGAACGGTACATCAAATCCGGTCAGCCACATATCCACTACAATGGCGATCTTGAAATTGGATTTGACATTTTTAAACTGCCTGTCCAGTTCTTTCCTGTATTCTTTTGTCCCCAGCAGGTCGTACATCTCTTTCGGATCATCTTTGCCACGGGTCATAATCAGCTTGATCCGTTCCATCGGTTTGATTTCCTTTCGCTCCTGCTCTGTCAGTTCAACACCTTCATCACTTGTTTTCACTTCCGCCCATTCCGGGCGTAAGGCAATGATTTCTTTGTACAAATTGTAAGCAATGGGCCGGCTACTGCATACAAACATAGCTTTCCCGATAATTGTAGCGCCTTCCTGCACACGGGTTTCATAATGCTTTACAAAGTCTTCGGCAACGGCTTTCAGCCGGTCGGGATCACCGATAATAGCGTTCATGGTGGCCGTAGCTCGTTTACTTTCTTCTATCTGATATTCATTTGTTCCTTCTTCGGCACATTTCTCATAGTATTCTTCAATTTCTTTCAGCTTGCTGTTGTCGAGAATTACTTTTGCCGCCCGCCCTTCATAAACTATCCTGACGGTTATTTCATCTTTAACCGATTCGGTCATGGTGTAAGCATCAATGACTTTGCCGAATACGTCCAGCGTGGCATCAATGGGCGTACCGGTGAAACCGACATACGTGGCATTGGGTAACGAATCGTGCAGGTATTTGGCAAAACCGTATGATTTGACCACCCCTTTTTCAGTTACCTTTATCTTCTGATCCAGATTAGTCTGGCTACGGTGCGCCTCGTCCGAAATACAGATTACATTGTTTCGCCCGGTAAGCAATTCAGTATCTTCGGTAAATTTATGAATGGTGGTTAAAAACACGCCTCCGCTGTTCCTGCCCCGGAGCAGCTCCCTTAATTCCTTCCGGCTTTCCACGCTAACAACTGTTTCATCACCGATAAAACCTTTGGCATTGGTAAATTGCGTGGATAACTGGTCATCCAGATCATTCCTGTCAGTAATCAGCACAATGGTCGGGCTGGAGAAATGGGCACTTTTCATGAGGAGGCGGGTAAGGAAGAGCATGGTAAAACTCTTTCCGCTGCCGGTAGCTCCGAAATAAGTACCTCCTTTTCCATCACCTCCGGGCCGCTGGTGTTTGATGATGTTGCGATACAGTTTAACAGCCGCATAATATTGCGGGTAACGGCAAACGATCTTTTCGTCTTTTTTGGAACTGTCGGGTAGAAAAATAAAGTTACGGATGATGTCACGTAAGCGGTACCGGTTAAACATGCCCTGTATGAGTGTGTACATCGAATCAATACCGTCCGCTTCGTTATCCTGCCCTTCAATCCTGCGCCAGGCATAAAAGAATTCGTAAGGGGCAAAGAAGGAACCGGCTTTGTTGTTGACACCGTCGCTGATCACACAAAAAGCATTGTATTTGAATAATTCCGGAATATCTCTTTTGTACCGGACAGTTAACTGGATATAGGCGTTGTGAATGGTCGCATTTTCACGGATGGCGCTTTTAAACTCGATAACCACCAGCGGCAGCCCGTTGATATATAAAATCCCGTCGGGAATGCGCTTTTCGTAACCGTCAATCTCAAGCTGGTTAACAATCTTGTAGGTGTTATTATCCCTGTCCGAATAATCTATCAGGTATATCCACAGGTCTTTTTGGCTGCGGTCTTCCCGTTTGAACGCAAAGCCGTCTGACAGCCATTTCATAAACCGTTTGTTGCTTTCGTACAAATCGGACGACGACAAGCTCTCCAGTTTCCGGATAATGATGTCCGCTTCCGAAACGGTCAGCCCTTCCGTTTTGTATTGCTCCAGTAAAAATGCTTTCAGGTCTTCTTTCAGCAGCACTTCGGAAGTGTTGCGTGGAATATCCCGTCCTGAAACATGGGGTATCTGCTCCTCACCAAGAAGTTCAATAAAAGCCTGTTCCAGTTTTTCTTCGGTAAATTTCATTAGCACATTATTCAATTTCGATTCTGAATTCCAGTTTATTAATCCTGCCCATTAATTCTCTGATCCTGCCTAATAACTCTTCCCAGGGAAGTATATCTCCATACACCATACTTTCATTCAATTTTTTATAATCGTTTTCCCAATCTTTTAAAAGTTTGTCAGGAGGGATGAGATTTATTGTCTGAGGTTGATGTAAATTGTAATCTACCGTACTTATAGAAAACAACAATTTCCTGTGTTGAACAATTGTTTGGTACAGTTTAGGATCAGATAAAGCAGCTTCGGCATAATCTGTATCCATTATCTTCTCTATGTCATAAAAGTGTCGGGTAAGCCGGTTTGTCCTGACCTCTTCCTTTTGAAATTCCTCATGCAACAGGAATATTTTTTCGAGGAATGTTTTTTCCGGAGAAGTAACAGCTATATTAATGGGTTCATCGGCAAAATCCTGTTCGGGAAACTGTTCGCTTACATAAGTAGAAATGGGTCTCTCAACAAAGGGTTCTTTCAATGATCTGCTTCCAATTTCAACCAAAATTCTGGGATTGATGTATTTCGAGTATTGTGTTACATAAGGATAATATATTTCAATGGATAAAGGATCATTTTCCAGACCTTCGGGTATTTTGATTTCAACCTCATCAAAACCGGCTTTCGTAAATTCTTCTTTTAGTTCAGGAAGAAATTCTTCCTTAATGAATTTTTTGGATTTATTTCTTAATGTCTTGACTTGCTTTTTTGTCCTTACATCCTCTATACCTAATGCAGCCTTATCAAGTGCAATATCAATATCTTCTGAAAACCGGCTGATCAGGTTCCACGCCTTACTTAATGACGTCCCCCCTTTAAAAACAAGGTGTTTTGCCATATCCATACTAAAAATGATACGGAGTGTCTGAACCACCCACCAGTCTTTTTCTACGGCAAAAGCAGGTATTCCTCTTTCAGTTCCCGTCTGCCGGAATATTCTTTCTTTGGTTTCATCGGGCAGTTGATAAAAGACTTTCATTTGGTTCTCTGTTTTATTGCTTCACGCATGATCTTTCTAATCCATTCGGGAGCCAGGCGCATATCGTGTTCCAGGCGCGAAATTTCCTCCTTTTGCAATTGCCTGATGACAATTTCTTTTTGCTCCGGCGTAAGATTATCCTTACCAATGGCCTTAAGGGCCTGAATAACCAAAGAGCTGATCTTGCCGATGGCCGCCAGGTTTTTGGGTGTGGATTTCTTAAAAACGATACTTCCTTGTCCAATCTTAATTTTACGGGCTGCACCATCTGTAAGGTAAACAATATTCATAGGGATTTGCGTTGACAAGCCCAACAGGTGCATGGCCATCACACCGGTAGGTACAATTCGTGCCTTATCACGTTTGGCAATAGCCCTGGCAATACTTTCCAGGCCGGGCATTACAGGGCCGATAACCGGATCTGTTTCCAACCGGGCATACATGCCCCTGGCAACACGTGTAATCTCCCCTTTTTGCACAAGTCGTTCCAATGCTTTGGCTACAGCCTTTGCATTTCCAAAACGAAGAAAATCCTCCACAAAAAACAGCGTGCCCCCCTTCGCTTTCTTCATTTTTGTTAACACCTGTAGTTCAATATTTAAATCCATATATATTAGTAATATTTGTCGCAAATGTAGTCAATATTTGCGACATATTTTGATGTATTTATTCCCCGGTTCTTTCCAAAACCTTTCCGAAGTCTTTCCGAAATTTTCCTGTTCCCGTGCCGGGAAAACCATCCGGTTATAAACGACGGTGTTCATTATTGTTTGTCTCCATTGAATTTATCGTCCACCCATTTTTGCGGGTTATTGACAATATATTCAGAGATGCGGACATAATCATTTTCATTGCGTATGATGTGGTCGTAAAAACGTGATTGCCATGCAAATTCGTATCCCAACCGGTGTGCGTGTTTTGACACGGCCGATTTATACGAACCCACAATGCGCGACAACGAACCCGGTTTGGGGGATATTTCGGCCATTTGTTCATTTTTTTCCGACGGCGGGTTGTGACGATCCGGTGGCGATACGTGATGATGTAGAGGCGTTGCATGCAACGCCTCTACATCATCATCATCATCATCCGGTTTGTCCATAATTTCCAATATCCCGTGAATATGGTTCGGCATCACCGTAAATGCGTGTAATTCCACATTCTTCGCATGGTTCTTTATTTCGTGCCACAACACGTCGGCCAAAACACCCACATTCGACAAATGCATTTTCCCGTCAACGACCTCACCGAAATAATGTTCGCGGTTCTGGGTGCAAATCGTAATGAAATATAACCCGGCACGGGTGTAATCGTAACCGGGCAGACGGGCCGATTGAATGCGGTATTTATTTCGGTATTTACCGGTCATTCGGTTGTTATTTGATGGTTATCCTTTCGCCATTTTTGAGAGCAGCAAATTTTTTACACTATTTAAACTTTGATTTTCCCTTGTAATTTTCTCTCTCTTACCAATAATAGTTTTAAAAGAAGGTGAACCCAAAATATTATTATCCGGTTTTAAAATTGGCAATTCTTCTATCATGGTTTT
>QMPO01000103.1 GCA_003648625.1 Bacteroidota bacterium | reverse complement strand
GCTGGTTTATTAACAGATTTATTAGCAGGTTTAGCATTGGATTTATTTGAAGGTACAGAAGTCTTATTGTCTTTCACATTACTTTTTGTCCCTTTCTTTTCTGATGCTGTTTTCCAATCGTCCTGAACTTTTTTGCCTGTTGATTCTTTAGAGTTTTCTGTTTTAGTGTTATTGACTTTCTCAGTTCCCTTTTTATTGTTTAAATCTTGTTTATTCTTAGAACTTTCATTCCTTTTCGAATATGACTTATCAGGATTCTTTGAACCAAAATCGTTTTTTCTTGATTTGTTTTGAAGTTCAACCGAAGTTCTGCTTTTCCTTACTGTAGTTCTGTTGTATGAATTATTTACATTGACGTGTACGTGAACATTTGTACGATACCTTGGTGTTGGATAAGGTCTCCAGGGGCGATAATATGGAGGATAATATCCATAGTAATAAGGTGAACGCCAAGGATTATAATAAGGACCCCAAAACCAAACAACAACTGCTGGAGGATGCACATAAACAGGGGTGATTATGTAATCTGGGCCATACATATAAACATCGCCAACTACCTGGACTTGAGTTTCTCCTTCAGAGTCTTTTTCAACGTCTATAACCGCTACATCTTGATATTTGTCTTTTGCAATTACAGCTTGAATTGTCACCAGGTGAGTTTCGTCTTTCGATGATTCAATTACTCTTAAATAATCAACTTCACCGTCTTCATTTAGGTCTAGGTTAGAAATTTGAGTATCCGGGTCATTTAGTCTTTTTTCAAAGTCTTCAAGGTCTTCTGACTCTCCAAATACAGAGGCCACTGCTTCTAAATCCAAATTCTCACTAATATTGCTATCCGTTGCTTCAACAGTAGTAACATCTTGTGCATTCAAGTTGGCAATTGCAACTACGAATACAATCAATAAAAGTCCAATTTTTGTTTTCATTTTTAATTTTCCGTTTTTAATTATTATTAATATTTATTTCAATTTGCGAATGTATGTGCTTTTTTTATATGTGCTGTAACTGGTTATAGCAGTAATTACCCAAAATTAACGAAAAAACCACTCAATCCGTTTATTCTGAATAGCATAAATGAAAGAAGACAAAGTCCGGCTGCCTGCAGACATGCATACTTTCCCGGAGAGGAAAATGAGGAATGTGCATTTATTATTTCCTTAACGACTCCACAGTAGCCTCAATCCCCTCTTCATAAGTTGTCTTCTTAAAATCAAAAGCCTTATCAAATTTACTGCTGTCGAACAGATAATCCGAGTCGAACTGGTAGAGCAGTTCCAGGGTTTCTTTCACAATGGAGTTAAACCATCCGGCCATTTTAAGTTGTCCTTTTGTCAGCACCGAATACCTGGGATCTGCCCCGCACGTTTTGGCGGCCAGTTCGATCAATTCCTTTCCGGTCAGCACATTTTCGTCGATAGGCAGATGCCACACCTGATTGTACGCCGATTCAGTATTGCCAAGCAAAGCTGTAGCCTCACCGGCATCGGGGGTGTATGTAAACGAATGCTTTTTCGAATCATCCATCAGCCAGACCGCCTTTTTGCCTTTTAAAAGATTTTGAACGACCATGTTGTTCAGAAAACTATTGGGCGTATCAGGCCCGTAAAAGTCGGCAGCCCGCGCAATGATGGCCTGCAGCTTTCCCTTTTTTATATCATACATCAGCATTTCGTCCACCCGCGCCCTGATTTTTCCTTTTTTGCTGTTCGGATTGACCGGCGTTTCCTCGGTCATCCATCCGTCCACTTTGCCGTAAGGATAAACATTGTCGAAAAACACCAGTTTCGCTCCCGTCATCTTACAGGCATGTATTGTATTCCGCATGATCATCTCCCACTGGATCTGCCACTGCTTTGTTTTGTATTCGATACCTGCCGTAAGATATACCACCTCAGAACCTTTGACAGCTTCGCTCAGTTGCCCGGAATTCAACAAATCGGCAACCACTAACTCATCGTCAGGATTCACTTTTTGCGGATGGTGGCTGATCAGCCGGATGTTATCTGTGTATTTCGGCAGGGCTTTGGCTACATACCTCCCGATAGTTCCGTTGGCGCCTAGAATAGTCTGCATAATGTTACGTTATTTATTTTTCTTCGATAGTAAATTTTTAATCTCATTCAGTTTCATCAATGCCTCCACAGGTGTTAAGGTATCGATGTTTGTGTTTAGAATATCGTCTTTTATCTGATGCAGCAAGGGGTCGTCCAATTGAATAAAACTCAGTTGAAACTCACTATCCTGCGATTTTTCTTTAACTGCCTGATTTAATTCATCGCCTGAATGGCTTTTTTCCAGGATTTTCAGCATCTGTTTCGCCCGTTCCAGCACTTTTTTCGGCATACCGGCCATTTCAGCCACATGGATACCGAAACTATGTTCGCTTCCCCCCTTTTTTAACTTCCTCAGGAAAATCACTTTATTCCCGATCTCTTTTATGGAAATATGGTAATTTTTAATGCGCGGCATGGAAGCAGCCATTTCATTCAGTTCGTGGTAATGTGTGGCAAACAACACCTTGGCCCTGTATGCCGGATGACTATGTAAAAACTCTGAGATCGACCAGGCGATGGAAATACCGTCATAAGTGCTTGTTCCTCTGCCAATCTCATCCAGCAATATCAAACTACGGTTGGAAATATTGTTCAGAATGCTGGCTGTTTCGTTCATTTCCACCATAAATGTAGACTCGCCTGAAGAGATATTATCGGAAGCGCCTACACGGGTAAACACTTTATCAACATAACCGATAACAGCCGCTTCAGCCGGTACAAAACATCCCATCTGCGCCAGCAAAACGATCAGCGCCGTTTGCCGCAGCAAGGCTGATTTACCTGACATGTTGGGACCCGTTAATATGATAATCTGTTGTTTTGTGTTGTCAAGGTACACATCGTTGGTTATATAGCTTTCTCCCGGTGGCAGATTCTGCTCAATTACGGGATGCCGGCCGGCTTTGATGTCAATGTTATAATCTTCCGAAATGACCGGTTTACAGTAATTATTTTGTGAAGAAACCTTGGCAAACGATGCAAGGCAGTCCAGCGAAGCTATAATAGATGCATCCAGTTGTACGGGCTGAATAAATCCGGCGGCATATTTCACCAGTTCTTCGAACAATTTTTGTTCCAGTGCCAGTATTTTCTCTTCGGCACCAAGAATTTTTTGTTCGTATTCCTTCAATTCTTCTGTGATGTAGCGTTCCGAACCGGTAAGTGTTTGCTTCCTGTGCCATTCGGGTGGTACTTTATCTTTATGCGTGTTGGTCACCTCAAGGTAATAGCCAAACACGTTGTTGTAACCGATTTTTAGTGAGGTAATCCCTGTTTTTTCCGACTCTCTCTGCTGAATTTCTACCAGGTAATCTTTTCCTGAATAGGCAATCTTCCGCAGTTCGTCCAGTTCTTCCGACACACCATCCTGTATTACATTTCCTTTATTCACCAGTGCCGGAAGCTCTTCCTGCAATTCTTCTGTCAGTCTTTTTGCCAGCACATTACACGGGTTCAACTGATCAGCATACTGCCTGAACACTTCCGAATCTTCGTTGCTGCAAAGTGCTTTTACCGAGGCAATTGCTTCAAGTGCCCTGAACAACTGTAACAACTCACGCGGGTTGACCCGGAATGTAACAACCTTTGAGATCAAACGCTCCAGATCACCGATTTTCGCAAATTCTTCGCGTAACCGGCCGGCAAATTCATCGTTTTTTATCAGATGTTCCACCACGGCCAGCCTTTTATCAATTTCGTGCTTATCTACCAGCGGTAACGAAATCCACTTTCTCATCAGGCGGGCACCAATCGGTGTATCCGTTTTATCTACTACATCAAGCAATGTCTTTCCATCGGGATTAATTGGCTGAAGTAGTTCCAGGTTGCGGGCAGTAAACTTATCAAGCCACACATATTTACCTTCGTCAATGCGGCTGATCCGCGAAATATGATCGAGTTTATCGTGTTGTGTTTCGTACAGATAATGCAAAGCCGCTCCGGCTGATATGACCCCTTTACTCATGGTTTCCACACCAAATCCTTTCAGCGAAGATGTGTGGAAATGTTTGAGCAGTATCTCCATGGCAAAATCTTCAGAAAACACCCAGTCGTCAAACACTTTCAGGTAAAACTTATCCCCAAAATTCTCCATAAATTTCGCCCTTTGCTGGCGTTGTACAATAACCTCGCTGGGCCCGAAACTTTGTAGTATCTTGTCGATGTACTCAGTGTTTCCTTCAGCTACATAAAATTCGCCGGTAGAGATGTCCAGTAAAGATATCCCGGAAATGCCCGAAGTCAGGTGGACAGCTGACAAAAAATTGTTCTCTTTCTGCTCCAGCACATTATCGTTCAGCGAAACACCGGGCGTAACCAGTTCGGTAACCCCGCGTTTTACGATTTTTTTTGTCAGTTTCGGGTCTTCCAGCTGGTCGCAGATAGCCACCCGGTTGCCTGCCCGTACCAATTTTGGCAGGTAGGTATCCAGCGAATGATGCGGAAATCCTGCCAGTTCAACATATGAAGCAGCCCCGTTGCGCCGTTTGGTAAGTACAATCCCGAGAATGCCGGCAGCTTTAATGGCATCTGTACCGAAGGTTTCATAAAAATCGCCCACTCTGAACAACAGCAAAGCATCCGGGTATTTAGCTTTAATACTGTTGTATTGTTTCATCAAAGGTGTTTCCGCATATTTCTTCTCTCCGGCCACGTGCTCTATTTTTTGAACAAAGGTAACAAACCGACACGTATTTTTTCTGATGAGTTTTTAACAGGCTGTGAAATGCAGGAAACTGGCTTTCCTTATCCGATTTTTTTCCATTTATTCCCCCAAAAACGGGAATTGTATGACAGGTCTTTTTACCTTTGCAACAGTCAACAAGCCCATGAGAAAGTTAAAAAACTCTGAACTCAACAGACTGGAAGTCGAAAGTTTCAAAAAAGCAGAGAAAAATCCTATTGTCCTTGTATTGGATAATATAAGGAGCCTGAACAACATCGGATCCATTTTCAGGACTGCTGATGCTTTTCTGATAGAGGACATTTATTTGTGTGGCATAACGGCCCGGCCACCGCACCGCGAAATTCATAAAACTGCTTTGGGAGCAACCGATTCGGTGAACTGGAAATACTTTTCCACAACACTTGAAGCCATTGAAGAACTTAAAAAAAAGGGCTATAAAATCGTATCTCTCGAACAGGCCGATCAAAGCATTATGCTTTCCAAATTCACACCCGACCTAAAAGCTTCTTATGCAATTGTTTTAGGTAATGAGGTGCATGGTGTTGCTCAGGATGTTGTTGACATTTCTGATTATTGCATCGAAATCCCCCAGTTCGGCACCAAACACTCGTTTAATGTAACTATAAGCAACGGAATAATAATCTGGGACATACTTCTCAAAATGAACAGATTGTAACACTTTGTAACATTTGCTGTTTCGTCACGTAAAACTTAGCATCAATTTGCAAGTGGTAATTAAATATGTTTATATTTGTTCTTTTAAACAAGGGCACCCGTTAACTTCAGGGAAAGTTAATGGGATTTTAAAATTATTTCATAAATTTGTATTTAAATCAGTTTATCAACAAAAATTAGAACCATGAAAAAAGTTTACTATTTGCTCACTCGAGTAATGTTTTTCAGCTTGATCTTGGCTTTTCCTCTTTCAATCACTGCACAGGATGACGGTGGTACTGCAAAGGAAAAGAAAAAGAAAGAATCTTTTTCTCCGTACTGGACTATTATGGCTGAAGTCGGACCAGGCTGGTCACACACTGACCTTGCCAAAAACGGCTGGTTACCGGATTTTAACTATATCGGGTACAACGGTCAGATTGGTTTCGGACGCCAGTTCGGATCTGTTATAGGTCTTTATTTGAAAGGAGGATACGGAAGTATTAAAGACGGAAAAGAAAATGTCTACTCAGATACTCAGGGCCTTAATGCCCAGTGGGGGCGAGATATGAGTTCCGAATTCACGTTTTTTCAGGAAAATCTGAACTTAAGTGTTAACCTGAGTAATTTATTCGCAGGCTACCATGACAGAACAGTGAATTTTGGAGTCCATTTGGGCGTTGGCGCTTCGCAGTGGAAATCAACAACCTCCGACCTGAATACAGGTCAGGAAATTACCAATTCAGGCGACTCAAGAACAAACAGTATTTCCGTACCCGGTGGTGTTAATGTAGATTTCAGGGTAAGTGATGTGGTTGACCTTTATGTTGACTACACTTATGTATGGAATAACGACGACATGGTTGACGGTGTTGAACGTGGTTCTATGCAGGTTTATGATGACGTATGGTCAACTTTCAACCTGGGTATCAAATTTAAACTGGGTGCCAATAAAATAAAGAAAATGGTTGAAAACTTCGACCTTGTCACTTTGGAAACTACTCCTGATCCTTTGGAAGAAAAAGGAAACATGGTAGATGTTACCATTACCGGAACATTCCCTCCAAAATATTTTGACAAAAATGCTGTAATGTGTTTCAACCCGATTCTGAAAACTGCTGACGGACAAGAATTCCCACTGAAGACTATGAACTTCAAAGGTGAAAATGTTACAGGTGACGGCACGCTGATCACATGGGACGATGGTGGCACATTTACGTACACCGACCAGGTTCCTTATGATGTAGCTATGAACGTATCTGACCTTGTTGTTGCACCGGTTGTTTATTTAAATGACGGCGAAACTTATGAGTCATGTGCCGATGCACTGGAGCAGGGTAAAAAAGCTATGCAGGTTGATCCTGACAGAAAACTTGCTGACGGTGTAATTCACACCTCACAATTTTTACGTCACACAGAAGTTGCTGATTTTGCACCTGACGGTTATGAGTTGGAAACAATCGTAGTTCAGGAAGGAACAATGTTCTTTGCAAAAAATAAATATAACTTCAACAAAAATCTTCCTCTGAACAAAGACGAAGAAAACAATGCCGCACTTCAAAACTACATCAATGATATTTTGAAAGGCTGGGATTTAAAAGAAGTTACTATTAACGGTTGGGCTTCTCCTGAAGGTGAAGAAACCTTTAATCAGGGGTTGTCAGAACACAGAGCTGAAACCGCAGAAAAACACGTAATGAAAAAGCTGAAGAAAGCAGCTAAAGAAAACGAGTTTATCGAAGATCAGGCATTTGAAGAAATAGATATTCTTCTTACAGCTAACGGTCCTGACTGGAATGGTTTCATGCAGGCTGTTGAAGCATCTGATATCAGCGACAAAGCTGCTATCATTAACGTAATCAACTCAGCTGACCAGTTGAAAAGAGAAGAAGAGATCAGAAACATGATCCTGATTTATCCTGAACTTGAGAAAGACATTCTTCCTGCACTCAGACGTGCCGAGATTAATGTTTACACTTATGAATATAAAAGGCCGGCAGAAGAAATTGCTGAGATGTCCGTTTCCAATCCAACTGAGCTGACATTAGCAGAATTGCTGTATGCAGCCACGCTAACCGATGATGCGGGAACAAAACGCGTGATTTATCAGAATGTTCTGAACCAATATCCAAAATGTTACAGAGCTATGACTAATCTGGCTGCTGTTGAACTGGGTGAAGGTAACCTGGACGAAGCAATTGCTTTGCTGAACCAATCATACGAAAGAAATGCCGAATCATTTGAAACCCTCAACAATCTGGGTGTTTATTATATGATGACCGGCGACTATGCCAAAGCAAAAGATTATTTGAACCAATCGAAAGCTTTAGGTGGAGATGTTAACTACAACATGGGTATCGTAAACATTTACGAAGGAAATTACAGCGAAGCTGTTTCAAACCTCAGTGGAGCCAAATGTGATTTCAATCTTGGTTTAGCTCAACTGCTGAACAAAGATTTCAGTGGAGCTGAAAACACATTCAACTGTGTTGAGCCGAAAGATGCAGATACTTATTATCTGTTAGCAGTAGCTGCAGCCCGCCAGGATAATAAAGAAAACACACTTGATTACCTTGGTCAGTCGATCAAAGCTGATGCCGCTATGGCACAACAAGCTGCACTCGACCGCGAATTCCTGAAATTCTATAATGATCCGGGATTCAAAGCATTAGTAAACGCACAATAATTATAAAATAGAGCATTTAGTTAAAAGCCCGGTCGGTTGACCGGGCTTTTTTTATGGTGTTCTGTAAACAGCCTAAAAAGTAATCCGGTGAATCCCCTTAGGATATTCCTTGTCGATGGCATCCACCACTTTTAGGTAATCCTCTTCCTTTTTTACAAAGTCAATATTATTGGTATCTAAAATAAGAATCCTCAGGTCGCTTTGCTTCATATACTCAAAGTAGCCTTCCTGAATTTTATCCAGGTAACTGCTTTCGATATCCCGTTCGTAAGGCCTTCCTCGGCTGAGAATATTCTTCTTCAACTTCGGGGTTTCCAGGTAAAGGAACACGAATAATTCGGGTTTAGGCAGTTGCTGATGGATGATGTTAAAAAACCTTGTGTACAAATTATATTCATCCCTTTGCAAGGTTTTTTTGGCAAATATGAGCGATTTAATGATGTAATAATCGGAAATAGTAAATGTCTTAAAAAGATCCTGCGTACCCAAATCGTCTTTTAACTGCTGAAACCGTGAAGCCAGGAAAGACATTTCCAGAGGAAAAGCATATTTATCAGGTTCCTTATAAAATTTGGGAAGAAACGAGTTCTCTTCAAACTGTTCCAGAATCAGTTTGGCATTGTAGTCTTCTGATATCCGTGTAGCCAGCGAAGTTTTTCCGGAACCGATATTTCCTTCTATGGCAATAAAATTGTATTTCATAGTTCCTTAGCCGTCTTAAATATGCGCACTTCTGTTGAATCACTCACCTGTGCAAGCAATTCACTATTTGTCTTCCTCAGCAGAGGATGTATAAATTCAGGGGCTACTTCCACCAGTGGTTCCAGCGTGAACCTCCGCTCATGTAACCTTGGATGAGGAATAATGAGATCGGGGAGTTCCATAATTTCATCATTAAAATAAAGAATGTCAATATCAATATTTCTCGAAGCGTAACCACTCCCCCGATGTGTCCTTCCCAGGCTTTTTTCTATCTGTAAAACCTCATTCAGTAAATCCATTGCTGTCCGTTCGGTTTCAATTAAAACAACGCTATTTAAAAAAAGTGTATCCGCCCGAAACCCCCAGGGCTCACTCTCATAAATTGACGAT
>QMPO01000102.1 GCA_003648625.1 Bacteroidota bacterium | reverse complement strand
GACAATAAGATGCAAATGGTTGGACATAACCACGTAAGCAAAAACTTCAAGATGTTTCTTCTCTCTGCAATACTGTAGAGATTCAATGATGATATCGCGATAAGCCTGGCGTGTAAAAACATCCAGCCAAAAAACAACCCGCATAGTTAAAAAGTAAAGCGCATGCTGATCTCTTATTTTCCAGGCTTCAGACATCTCAAAATAATCTGTTAGCTAATTTATGAAAAAAAATCAATCTGAAGATGAAACTTCCTGCGGCGTAGTCAGGAGACTACCTTTAGGTTTGCAGTTTGATAAATTAGTTTGTTTTTATGTCAAACAAGGTTTTCTGTAAAAGAGTTAATTATTAACCCAATGACATAACAACTTGGTTAGATCAGCATGAGTAAATGTATCATGTGTTTTACAATCAAGGCTATACCGTTATAAAAAATGTTAAATTGTTTTTTAATATTCCGGTTGACAACAACCTTAAATATTAGTACATTGCATTTGTTATTTAAACAATAATTATACGAACTCAGGCATTCATTAAAATTTTAGAAAAATGAAAAAGATTACATTGTTACTAGTTGTTATGGCCTTTGTTTTCTCGGGCCATGCACAGAAACTAAAACTGGTTGACGGAGAACTGGATTATCTAAAAAACCAGAAACTGCTCAGAGTGGAATTTACCTACGATAACCTGAAAGTGGGAAAAATGTCGGAAGAGGATTATGTGGCAAAAAAGGTGAAAGATTACAATAAAAAAGAGGATGGCAAGGGCGATGAATGGAAAGAAAAATGGGAGAGCGATAAAGAAGAAGCTTATCCTGATTTTTTTATCCGCATGTTTAATATGCTGATGGGAAACGGACAAGTCGTTCTTAATGAAAATGCTTTTGATGCGGACTACACTATTGTGGTGAATACAAGCTTTATCGAACCCGGGTTTGATATTGGTTTCCAGAGCAAACGGGCTTATACGAATATGGAAGTGCGTATTGTTTCAACAAACGATCCGGAAAAAACACTGGCAAGGTTCACTATTACCAAATCACCGGGAAATTCGCTTTTTGGTCCGAACTTCTCAACAGTTGACAGGGTGGGCGGTTGCTTTGAGCATGCAGCCAGCGAACTGGCCGGTTATTTTATAAAGAATGATATTTTTTGGGACTAACAAGAGGCAATAAAAAAAGCAAGCGCAAATAGTTTTATTTGCGCTTGTTTTGTTTCCACATACATGTGGTTCATAATTTATTTTGCCTGTTTGTTTGCTTTTAAACCAATAATGGCTTTCATAACCGGTACCTGACTTTACGAAAACATATCGAAAAAGTTTCATGTAAGTTTAAAAGTTCGTTAGCAGAACTTCTGATCAGGCATGATCCTGTGCCTGTATAGCAGTGATCACTACCAGATTTACAATGTCTTTTACAAGACATCCCCTGCTTAAATCGTTTACCGGTTTGTTGAGCCCTTGCAATACAGGACCAATGGCTATGGCGTTGGCCGAACGCTGAACAGCTTTGTACGTGTTGTTTCCTGTATTCAGGTCAGGAAAGATGAAAATCGTTGCTTTTCCCGCTACTTCACTATCCGGCATCTTCGTACGCGCTACCGAAATATCAATAGCTGCATCATATTGAATAGGACCTTCTGTTTTCAGGTCGGGACGCTGCTGGCGGACAATTTCCGTTGCTTTCCGTACTTTCTCCACATCAGTACCTTTACCCGAATCACCGGTTGAGTATGACAACATTGCTATCCGTGGTTCAATACCGAACTTCATTGCTGTTTCTGCCGAACTGATGGCGATATCAGCCAGCTGCTCCGAATTCGGATTAGGATTTACAGCACAGTCAGCATATACCAATACACGGTCTTTCATACACATAAAAAATGCCCCCGACACAATAGACACGCCCGGTTTGGTTTTTACAAACTCAAAGGCCGGTCTGATCGTATGTTGTGTTGTATGCGTTGCTCCCGAAACCATCCCGTCGGCATGGCCTTTATATACCATCATGGTACCCAGGTAACTTACGTCATGCATCAGGTCGATGGCCGTTTCTTTTGTAATGCCTTTATGCTGGCGCAATTTGTAATAAATGGAAGCATACTCACGGGTCAGATCGTTGTCGTACGGATCGATGATACCTGCATCGTCAATATTCAAACGAAATTCGGATGCCTTTTTCCTGATTTCATCTTCATTGCCCAGCAGGGTGATATCTACGACATTTCTACGGAGCAGAATATCGGCAGCCTTTAAAACCCTTTCATCGGTACCCTCTGGCAATACAATGTGTTTGCGCGCTGCACGTGCCCTTTCGAACAACTCATATTCGAACATCAGCGGAGTAACTACACCCGACCGTTCTATCGTAACTTTTTCTGTGAGCAGCTTGCTGTCAACATAATCTTCAAAATGCCCCAAAGCAAGTGCGATGCGCTGCTCATTCTCCGGCATAAGTTCCGGATGAATACTGTCAATGCGCATAGCCGTAGTGAATGTATCACAGGCAACTTTTAATATAATGATGGGTAACTGCTGGAGGCCTTTTAACAGAAGCATATACTCTTTATTGGCGGGGATGTTTCCTGTGAGCACAAGCCCTGATATTTTCGGAAAATTACCGGATATCAGTGTCAGAGAAAGCGCTGTAAGGATATCAAGACGGTCTGCCGGGGTAACGATCAAATCGCCTCCGCTGATATTTTTAAGGACGTTTTCAAGCCCCATGGCGGCAATTTTTATATCGCTTACCAAAAAATTCAGATGATCGTCGTCGCCGTAGATCAATTCGGCTTCAAGCTGGTCAAAAATCTGCCGGATAGATACTTTTTGCAAGACATCCAGTTCAGGAATTACAAAGTTAAGTTCACTATCCTTTCCGTCTTTATCCAGCAAAGTTTTAATGGAAGTAACATCTCTTTTTTTTGCCCTGTTCACGATAGTACCCAACTGCGTACAACCTTCTCTGGCAAGCATCTCTTTCATCAATCCGACCGAGTTAACCACTTCTACAACATTTTTATCATTGCCAGTAATTACGGCTACCACAGGACTTCCCACATTGTTGGCTACCCGGATATTGAAATCAAACTCATAGCTGCTCATGTGACTTTTAAAATCACTTCCTTCAATCAGCACAAAATCGCATTTCCGCTCCAGATTCTTATATTTATTCAAAATGATTGTCTGGATACTGTCATCATCCCCTTCTTTGATCAGGCGGTTGATTTCTTCGTTGCACATCCCGTACATTTCCTCGTATTCAAAGTCAAGGTGGAAGCGTTCATGAATCAGGCGGATGTGATCGTCCCAGGTGTCGGCCGACTTAACAAACGGACGAAAAAAGCCAACTTTGGTAACATGTCTCGATATATAATTCATCATACCGAGTACTATCAGCGACTTTCCTGCTTCAGCTTCAGATGCGGCGATATAAAGATTTTTCGACATGAATTATCCCTGGCTAATTATTTTTTTGCGAAAGTATAAAAATAGCCAATTTATTGCATGAATAAGTTTATTAATTTACTACAAATATTAATAATTCAATTATTTATCTTAGTGATTTACTTTTGGGTTGAGGTTTAAAATACAAGGTTCTTTTGAATTGACATGCAATATGGATAATAAAGTAGTATTAATAACAGGTGCCGGGCGCGGTTTGGGCAGAGCCATTGCAGAAGCATTCCACAAAGCCGGATGGCATATAATTGCTACTGATATGGACGAAAAACTGTTCTTTGATGTTTCAGTTAAAGAAAGATATACATGTGTTAAACTCGATATTACTTCAGAAAAGGAAACAGAGAACTGCGCCCGCATTGTTGATGAAAAATTCGGTTGCCTTGATGTTCTTGTCAGTAATGCCGGCATTGTTGATTACTATCCGGTGAGCGAAGCCGGATCAGAAAAACTGAGAAAGATATTTGATGTGAACACTTTTGGTCTGGCCAATCTCACAAAATATTTTCTTCCGTTAATGATCAAATCACATGGGAGGCTCATTGTGATCAGCAGCGAAAGCTATAATGTCCCCTCCCCTTTCCAGCCGTATGTCGTTTCCAAGCAGGCACTCGAAAAGCTGTATGACAGCATAAAGACGGAACTGTATACCAGGGGAGTAAAAACAGTATTGATCAGGCCGGGGGCTATTGAAACACAAATACTGAAGAGTACCGTTGATTTTGACTATCCTTCTTCTGATTCTTTTTTCCAAAAGGAATTTGAACGATTCGGGAGCTCCATCCCTAAATATATCGGCAGGGTATCCACACCCGGAGAAGTGGCCAAAATCGTACTTAAAGCGGGGACGAGTAGGCATCCCCGACGGGTTTACCATATCAATCACAATCCACTGATCACTTTTCTGACTTTGTTGCCGGGTAAGTTGAGGGAGATGTTAATAAGAAAAAGCCTTGAATAATCTGACACAAAAGTGTCGGGCACAACTTATACAACAGTTTATGGACCAAGTAAAATGTTGTTAACTTTACCTCCCATAATCCATGAAAATTAAATTATTAAATACTGTATTCCTTCTCATGATATTCACTTATGGCAGCATTATCTCTTATGGCCAGACGAGTGATCCCATTTCTAAAGACAGTACAAAACCAACGAAAATCTGTGAACCAAAAGACATAAGAGATCTGTTGCGAAAAAAAGGAAAACCTCCGAAACCACAGAAACAAACAAGTTTATTGATCTTACCGAATATTTCATCCAACCCGACAAACGGTTTTCTTATGGGCGTAGGAGGAAACCTTGCTGTGTATTTTGGGCCCAAAGAAAGCACCAGGATATCCTTTGCTGGTTTTTCCATAGCAGTAACATCAAAAAAACAGTTCCTTTCTTTTTTAAAAACAAATATTTACACAAAAGATAATAAACTTTTCCTGAAGGGTGATTTAAGATATTACCATTTCAGACTGCCCACTTATGGCCTGGGCACAAACTCGCCGCCGGATTCAACGGATTACGATGGGGGGTGGATATGGCAAGGTGCTGACACAAAAGACACAGAAGGAGGGTATCCTATGCTGTACGACAACATCAGGTTCCATGAGGTAGCATACATAAAGATTAACAGCGGTTTTTACGGTGGGATTGGTTATCACCTTGATTATTTCTGGAAAATTGTCGATTCTAAGTTAAAACTCGATACGCTTCCAAAGCAAATTACACCACATTTCGTCTATTCAAAAGTTCATGGGTTTAATACGGATAACTATATTTTATCCGGTTTAAGCATAAATTTCATGTACGACAGCCGCGACAACCTCATTAATCCATATAAAGGGTATTTTGCCAATATTTCTTACCGGATTAATCAAACATGGCTAGGGAGCGACCAGAATGCCTCTTCTCTCTGGTTAGAATTCCGGACATATATTGGTTTGTCAAAAAAAATGCCCCGGCATCTGATTGCATTCTGGACATTCGGTAATTTTCAACTTACGGGTGAAAGGCCTTATTTAACACTGATGGCACTTGGCGAAGACCAGAGAGCCAGGTCGGGAAGAGGTTATGTAGGCGGAAGGTTTCGAGGTGAAGATTACGTTTATGCTGAAGCAGAATATCGCTTTCCTATTTCTCAATGTTCGGAACTCATCGGAGGTGTAATTTTCGTGAATATGAATACCGCCAGTAACCGCGACACAAATGTCGCACTCTTCCAATACGTGATGCCTGCTGCTGGTTTCGGAGTACGGATTATGTTCAATAAGAATACCCGTTTAAACCTCAATCTTGATTTTGCTGTTGGGATTAAAACACAGGGATTTTATTTTTCAGGAACAGAAACGTTTTAACTAAAATAAGGATCGCAGCGCGATGATACAACTCGTGTTTCAGATCACGGCCATTCCCAGCCGAAGCCGGTGTAAATCACATAATCCATATCCGATCCGCCGGATACGGGTTTGTTGTCGTAGTTAAGCGAACAACCTAATTTTATATAAAACTCTAAAGGCAGGTCATATTTTGTGTCGATGTTAAAATCAAAACGCCACCTCCCCTTTTCTGTAAAGCTGGGGAAAGCTTTTGCAGCAGTTGACAGACTAAAATCTCCGATGTCAAACAGATTCAAATCGGTTCCAAAATAGCCTTCAAAACTATTATTGTCGGGAATACTGTCAGGAGTGTAATTCTCCGCATTGAACGCCCCTCCGAGATCAGCTCCCCAATAAAGACGGTTTGTGCGAACGAAATAATAACCGGCACCGGCCATAGTTGTCCATCGCGAATTCAAATTCAACTCAGAACTTTTCAGAAAATTAACGGAAACCGGAATATAGAAACTCCCGGGCAGAAAATATCTGCCTGTAAGTGCTCCATCTGTCCTGTTGGTATTTGGCCCTTCTTTTTGCGTGGTAATATTGGTGTTAAAGCTTAAACCAAGTGACCATGTACGGGCCATATAATCGATACCACTCCGCGTGGATAAAGTCATGACATTGTTTGCTTTGGTAAGATCGAACCCTATATCCACAAAAGCATTGATTTTTTCAAAAAAGCCTTTGTCAACTGATTTTAGATATACAATATCCATAAAGACCACTTCTTTACTTCCGCCATCGTCCAACAATATTTTCACCTTATTTTCTCCGGATGTTTCGATTCTT
Source organism: Bacteroidota bacterium (assembly GCA_003648625.1). GTDB lineage: Bacteria > Bacteroidota > Bacteroidia > Bacteroidales > F082 > UBA4459. The sequence continues at coordinate 2,569 of QMPO01000102.1, read as the reverse complement.
CCATTGAACCTGTCACCATTTGATGTACTAATCAAATAAGAAGTAGTGGTGTATATTTTGGCAATTCCATCCCACTCAATCTTAAAATCCGAGTCGCTGTAATCTGTTTCAAATATTGCAACTGCACGGTCCATTGTTTTAAGTTCGCCGATGATAACATCACCATTAACTAAAATTAAAGAATCGCTTTGCGAAAATGCAAAGTAGCCTGTCAATACTATAAAAACAAGGAGTAAAGTTCTTTTCATTTGGAAATTGTAATAAAGGAATTGTTCTCAATGATTTGCGATGCAAAGGTAAATCATTTTTAAATTTGAAGACACCTAATGACAAGCGGCTATTCTTTTACTGCTTTCTATTTAAATGGCGTTTTTTATACACCATGGTTCATACAAAGAAGTTGTCCTTTTCTTCTTCTGTATGCGATTCAATATCTTATGACCAATTAATGTTATTTATTCACTTGTATTATTTTCCCTCCGGAATAATTTCATAATTGTTATATGTTTGAAGCATGCCTTTCATTCGTTAAATTATTTCTTATGACAACCAAAACAAAAAAAGATTCATCCCTGATAGATGCCTTGCTACCTGTGTTATTTCTAATGGCTAAAAAAAAACTGGATAAAAGTGAAAAGAAATCGGAAGAATAATAAACAGGCAATGGGTTAAACAATATCCTCTTGTTTCATAATTATTTGCCTTATGGATCATCGCCTGAAATAACTTCATTTATATAAAAACCTGATTTATTATCTTTACCAAAACATTTAGGATCTTGAGGCCGGGATAATTTTACTGCTCAGGCTTATAACCATTTTAACACACAAGGCTGTATGTAGTCAGCCAAGCAGTGTCATTAAATAGTGACAGTCATGAAAAAAATCATATTGCTTTTTTTCCTGTTTCTTTTTATTTCTAATGCAGGATACACACAGGAATTCTCCTCCGGTAGTTCATCTGCTGATACTTTATCGGAACATAGGAAACCCGCGCCTGTACGGATTGTTGATATAAATTTTGAACTGGAACGTGCGCGTAAAAAACTAGTCAAAATAGTGTACGAACTGGAGCCTGACGAGCAACTTACCAACTTAGACTCGCTTATTGTCGAACAGCAGACGTTTCTAATGAACGAATTAGACGAATTGAAACAATTTAACCCAAACAATCTATCGAAGTACTTTCTGGAAAACACCTACCGTGCATGGAACGGATATGAAAGTGATCTGGTAAAGTGGAAAACGTTTATTAACAACCGTATAGCCCATATCCAAAATCATATTAACGAAATGGAATTCAACAAACGAGTTTGGGAACTTACTATGGAAGAGGCAGCATCTGCAGACACCCCTGCAGAACTACAAGCACATATTACCGAGCTTATCCAGGAAATAAAAGATGTAAAAATGAATTTTTTAAGCTTCAGGCAAAAATTGATTCTCATGGAAGATGATATTACTGAGCTTATTTCTATTACCGATGATGTTCAGGAGGAGGTTTCCCAATTACAACAGCATTTGCGCGATAATCTTTTTAAGGCAGATAAACCCGTTTTATGGAAAGTAAAATTCAATTCTTCCGAGATTATTCCTGTTACCCCCAGAATACGTAAAGCATGGCATGAAAACGCCAAAACTGTCACAAACTTTTCGAAAGAGGTTCGTTACTATTATCTTTTACTTGCGCTTGTATTGGTTATTCTGCTCTACTTTTTTATTATTAACAGGTTCAGAAAGCTGGATCTCACAGATTCCGATCCTCATTTTGTGGTTGTGAAAAGAATCTTTTTCGATCATCCATATTCTTCGTTAACCTTTTTCATCATTGTGCTTTTCATCATATTGTTCGTAAATATGCCCCTGATTTTGATTGGAATTCTGGGAACCGTTTTGCTTTTCTGTTCTTTGTTTTTCCTGCCTCACGTTGTCGGACTACAAGCGAAAAGAATTATCAATATAGCCCTGGTACTTTATATTTTAAATCTTTTTGAGATTTTATTCTGGTATTTCGGGAATTACGCCAGAATATACGTTACGGCAGAATCAATTGTGGCATTATTTTTAATTTACAAATATGGTATCGCAGGGTTCAAAAAGTGGAAAAAGGATGTGCATTCTTTTGTTAAATTATTCAGAGTATTATCCACAGTATTATTCCTTTTATTTTCTATTGCTTTTTTATCCAGCCTTTTCGGTTTTATGAACCTGGCGGTATTAACCCTCAAAATCGGGGTTAAAACAGTAGCTATTGTTGTCATTATATTTTCAGCTTACATCATTTTACGTACCATCATTCTTGCCGTAGTTGAAATTGGGCGGAGCAACGACTACAGGCTGATGACTAACCGATGGGATAAACTTGAAAAAAGGTCCATTCAACTTTTAAAAATACTGGCGGTATTTTTCCTGATTAAGTTCATGTTTCAAACCATGGAGATTTACAGGCCTGTTATGAATTGGCTGAGAAGTTTCCTGGAACATGAATGGGAAATAGGCACCCTCCAGATTTCCATTGGGGGTGTTTTGAGCCTGATCCTGATTTTGGCTATCACTTTTGGCATCAGCAG
>QMPO01000101.1 GCA_003648625.1 Bacteroidota bacterium | reverse complement strand
CGAACATCCGGCCAGCACCAATTATCTCTACCTCACCTATCACGGCGAAGAACACGACATTGAATTTGAACACGATAACAATTCTGTTATCGTACTTGGCTCGGGGGCTTACCGCATTGGCAGCAGCGTGGAATTTGACTGGTCGAGTGTGAACGCATTACACACGATCAAAAAGAAAGGTTACCGTTCGGTGATGATCAATTATAATCCCGAAACCGTCAGCACCGATTATGATATTTGCGACCGCCTCTATTTCGACGAACTCAGTTTTGAACGGGTGATGGACATCGCTGACCTGGAACAACCGTACGGCGTCATTGTTTCGACAGGTGGTCAGATACCAAACAACCTGGCTATGCGGCTGTTCGGGCAGAAGATCAATATACTGGGCACCTCCCCTACTTTCATCGACCAGGCAGAAAACCGGCACAAGTTCTCCGCCATGCCCGACAAAATTGGTGTAGACCAGCCGGAATGGAAAGAGCTGAGCAGCATCGACGATATTTTCAGATTCACGGAAAATGTTGGCTTTCCCGTGCTTATCAGGCCGTCATACGTACTTTCAGGTGCTGCCATGAATGTAGTATCCAACAAAGAGGAGCTGGAACACTTCCTTAAACTGGCTACACAGGTATCCAAACAGTATCCCGTAGTTGTTTCAAAATTTCTGCTGAACGCCAAAGAAATTGAAATGGACGCCGTGGCCGACGATGGAGAGATTATAGTCTATGCTATTTCGGAACACATTGAGTTTGCCGGTGTACACTCGGGCGATGCCACCATTATGTTCCCACCACAGAAAGTGTATGTGGAAACGATACGACGCATTAAAAAGATCAGCCGTCAGATTGCCCGCGAGCTGCACATCAGCGGGCCATTCAACATCCAGTTTTTAGCTAAGGATAACGATATCAAGGTGATCGAATGCAACCTGCGGGCTTCGCGGAGTTTTCCCTTTGTTTCAAAAGTGCTGAAAACAAATTTCATTGATTACGCCACCCGCATTATGCTGGGCGAAAAAGTGGAAAAGCCAAACAAATCATTGTTTGATATCGACTACATTGGCGTGAAAGCCTCCCAGTTTTCTTTTGCACGCCTCAGCATGGCCGACCCGGTACTGGGCGTTGATATGGCTTCAACCGGTGAGGTGGGCTGCATTGGCGATGACTACTACGAAGCTATTCTGAAATCGATGCTCTCCGTAGGCTATCGTATTCCCGAAAAGAACATACTGATCTCATCAGGCGACCTGCGCTCAAAAGCTGAACTGCTGGAAAGCGGGCAGATGCTCATTGAACAAGGCTATGTACTTTACACCACCAAAGGAACTCACGACTTTTTTTTGAAAAACGGTATTGATAGCACACAGGTTAACTGGCCCGATGTAAATAAACAACCTAATGCCTATGATTTACTAAAACAGCGAAAGATCGACCTGGTGATCAACATCCCGAAAAACCTTTCAAAAGATGAACTGAATAACGATTACACCATCCGGCGAGCTGCTGTTGATTTTAACATCCCACTCATCACCAATGCCCGGCTGGCAAGTGCATTTATTTATGCCATCACGAGATATGGATTGGAGGAGTTGACTGTTAAAAGCTGGGATGAATACTAAACCCGATTACACTTTTATGGAAAAACGCTGCAATAACCGTTGAATTTCGCGGTAGTCGTACGAAGCTTTATCTTCCTTACCCAACCATTCCTGCAATTCGGATAAAAACTTTCCGGCATCTGTCGTTTCTCCTAACTCGTTAAGGTGGTAGGCGGCTATGTATCGCTCGGTAAGCAATCTGCCTTTTCTTTTTTCCGAGTTTAACTCATGCAGTAAGAATAATGCATTAGACGTTACCAGTAAAACTTCTCGTAAAAGGTGTTTCTTTTCTGCCTTGTCGTCAATGGCGTTAGATAGTTCAAGCAAAGTTTCGGCGTAGTTATGCGACGAACCAGGAATCTGATTCTTCTCACCAATGGCTTTTTTCATTTCCAACCCCTGCCGCGCATTGGAACGGGCTTTTCTGTAGTGTTCTATTTGTTGTCCGGCGTGTACCGCGATACTATTACCCAGCAGCCGTTCCGCAATGCCCCGGTTCGACAGCAAACTACTTTTCCGCAAAATACTTCCCGGCAATTTCAGGGCTTTTTCGTAGTCTTCTATGGCTTTTAAGTACTTCTGTTCCCATTCGGAATAATTGGCGCGTGTATTATAAAACCTGACGAGATAGGTTAAGTACTCTTCCGAATCGGGAAGTCTTTTTAAGATGGCATCGGTTTTGTCAAGATAGTAGAACCCCTTCTCTTTTTCTTCCGCAAACCTTCCGCTAACAATGATCCAGGCAATGTTCAGGTATAGTTCCAAAAGCAATCCCTCATCGCGCACAATGCCCGTCTGTGCCCATTTCTCGTCCGTTTCAAAAAGTATTTTCAGGGCTTCTTTGTAGTTACCAAGGCTGTCCTGCATATCGGCCATATCAATGGCTGCCTTTACAGGAAAAATATTTTCCAAAATCTGATAAACCTCCATCGCATTTTCATACATTCCCGAGTTTACAAAGCAAACCGATAAGTTTTTCAAGCCTTTTACACTGAGAAAATGCAAGATTCTAAACTGAAACCCGAAATTGTCTTCTTCCTTAATTTTCGACACATGTTTCCAATAATCGCTGAATAGAATGAAATTTTCTGTCATCAAAGTGTTTTCAATAAAATTTTCGAGCAGAGGCAGTCTTTTTGGTGTAAGCGTATTCTCTTCATTATCCAACATACCCAGAATGATCAAATCGGCTAAAGGATCCGATATCATTTTTATCAGCGAAGAAATATTTGATAATATGGCATCCGTAAGTTCATTGTTCACCAAAGAATCCCATTTAACATTCACAAATTCGGGTTGAAAAAACAATCTTCTTCTGCCAAAGACCTGTTCTTCCTTAAGGTATCCGTAATCAACGATACAGCGAGAAACAAATCGTTCAGCACTTAAATAATCTTGTCGGCTAGAATAAATTTTATCATTAAACAGTTCATCAATAATCTCAAACAAGTTCTGGGAAAAAACATATTGCTCCGGTACTCCCCAGTTGTCAGGGATATTTAACATGGAACTGAACGCCAGTATAGCCAGCCTTTCCTTTTCACTTTTCGATAATATCTCAACCGGAAAAACAGTACCTGACAGTGGATATTCAGATGACTCTTGTGAAGCTTTTTCTTCAACAAGGGCCAGGTTGTTCTGATCCAGAATTTTCATTACCTCATTCTTTTCATCCGATTTCACATGAATATGAACGGGGTACTTCAAAGAAAACAGCACAGGTAACACATGATGCACAATCCAACTGTCACTCCCCTGAACAAACGGGTTACAAACCAATAACGGTTCCATCATGTTTTTTTTATCCTTCAACGCAAGCAGCTGGCGGGCTAGTCTTTTCCTGATCTTTTTATCGGATGTTAATTTGGCTTCTGCCCATTCAAGTAAATTATTAAACTCCCCAAGAATAATTTTTGGGGAAAAATAAAGCATAACCAGGATGATCAGCGTTAAAAACACATAGAAGTAGGCACTCGGAACACCCAATATATTTTCACCGTTATTGCCGGTAAACAGATCATATGTCATTGATCCATGAATGGATAATAAAGCAATGAAAAGAACAATAAGGACAGACATAAAAATTGTCAATAAGGAGCCGATATGATTTTGGAGCATCAATTTAAGATATGCTGATGGTCGCTCAGCACGAATCGTTTCCAACAAATCTTTCTCAAAAGCTTCCCTCGTCACATTTTCTTTAAACAGAAGACACAGCTCGTTCTTTTCTTTGTTAATAACACCCAACTGTGTGTTATTCATTATCGCTTCCCTTAGATATCCACCTTTAACCATCAGGGGTGATTTGTTGATCTTATATGTAAATTGGGAAGCTTTCATCGCAAACTATTTATCAAGGATTAATTTAGAAAGGTAATCTTTGTAATATGCGGAAGCAAGTGTCACACCATCAACCAGAAATGTTGTATTGTCGTACATTTCACCAAACTTATCACCATATCTGTATGCCCCGGTACGGGCAAAAGCAAGATCTTCCCACTCAGGTAAATATCGTGAGTCTTTGGTTACTCCTTTAAATCCGTAACCTGCCGAATACAAAAAAGCTTTTCCCATGTATTTTTCCTGAAAAAAATCATAGATGTCGGCTTCTTTGCGCTGATAACTCTTTTCACGCTTATCCAGTTCGGCCAACTCCGCATCCGACACCATAAAAGCCAAGCCGTTAAAGAAAACTCCTTCCGAAGGTATAACATTTGCAGCAGCAAGCTCTATGGGAAGCGTACTCATTCTGAAAGAAGGTTTATAATGGTCAGGAAGGAGATTGAATATTCTTTTGTATCCCTTTACAATAACCGGTATAAACTTTTTCTTATTTACCGAACTACCAATTGTATGACCTAACGACTCACTGTACAAAAGTGTTCCATAACCTATTATATAACTTTTTCTCAACAGCTTATTGTTTCAGACAAATATAATGATATAGCAGAAACATTATTAGCAACCCGTTAACATTTTTTAAATTTAAAACACAACTAATTTCTAATTGCTTGATTTTTAAGTATTACTTTTGAAAAAATCAATTATTCTAATAAAATTAAAACTATGCAAAAACACATTTTGATGTTCGGAGCATTTATTCTTCTCATGGCTGGATGCTCCACTATTCAGGTAACTTCCGATTATGACCGGTCGGTTGATTTTACGAAATACAAAACCTACTCTTATTACGGCTGGGCACATAACAGTGACAAAATTTTGAACCAGTTAGATAAAGAGCGAATTGAAAAGGCCTTCGCCGATGAATTTGCGAAGAGGGGCTTAACGTTTGAAGAAGAAGGGGGCGACCTGGTTGTGGCTCTTTATATCGTAACCGAGCAAAAACAGGAAACCACAGCAACAACTACCAGTTTTGGCGGAGGACCTTATTATGGCGGTTATTATTATGGGTACGGACCCGGCTGGGGCTGGGGAGGTGGAATGTCAACCACTTCCATTAACACCTATGATTACACCGTTGGCACATTAATCTGCGACGTATTTGACGCCAAAGAACAAAAGCTTATATGGGAAGGTACCGGGCAAAAAACTGTTGACAATGACCCCAGCACCAGGGACGAAACTATCCCAAAAGCTGTAGCAGCCATTATGAATGAATATCCGGTTCCGCCTGTAGGTGCGAAAAAGTAATCGGTTGATCGCTTTTCAATGAGCTATGTGTCCATTGTTAAAAACTCTCAGGGTTTTGTCAATAAAATAATATTGGACCAACTGGATACATAAGTATATTTGTATCCTGATATGAAGAATTATTCTTTAATCAGGAGAAATAAAGAAACTATGAATAATGACGTACAAGAGCGTCATTATTTTTTAATTAGACGAACCATTAGCTGTCCGGTTCGTCTTTTTTTATGGGATAAAATCAATCAATATAATAAACATGATCAAAATTAAAAACCGCAGTCTTGTGTCAATCACCGATTACACAAAAGACGAAATCCTCAGAATTCTTGACATAGCCGAAGGTTTTGAAGAAGACCAACGACAAAAAATACTGAGAGATTATGTAATTGCCACCTTATTTTTTGAACCGTCAACCCGTACGCGTCTGAGCTTCGAAAGCGCTGTTCAGTATCTGGGCGGCAGCATTGTTGGCTTCGCCAGTCCCGATGTAACTTCCGTTACTAAGGGAGAGACGCTGAAAGACACCATTCTAACTGTGAGCAACTATTCTGACCTCATAGTAATGCGGAACCCGATGGACGGAAGTGCCCGTTATGCCAGTGAAGTTTCTCCTGTTCCTATTATCAATGCCGGTGATGGAGCTAACCAACACCCAACACAATGCCTGTTAGACCTCTATTCCATACGTAAGACGCAGGGAAGTCTTGACAATATTCATATTGCTATGGTCGGCGACCTGAAATACGGACGCACTGTTCATTCGCTTGTGCAGGCATTGTCGCTATGGAACACCACCTTCCATTTTGTTTCTCCGGAAAGTTTAAAAATGCCCAGCTCGGTAAAAACATGGGTGAAAAAGGCCGGACTGGAATATCACCAGTACACAGATTTTATGGAGGTGATGCCCAAAGCTGATATTCTTTATATGACACGTATCCAGGGTGAACGGTTTCCCGATCCACTGGAATACGAGAAGGTGAAAAATGCTTACGTACTTGATAATTCAATGTTAGAGACATCAAAAGATAATTTAAGAATACTTCATCCTTTGCCTCGTGTTAATGAATTAAACGAAGATGTTGATGGTAACCCAAAAGCATATTATTTCCAGCAGGCAAAAAACGGCGTCTATGTTCGTCAGGCATTAATCGCCGCCATATTAGGTCTTAAATAAGAAAAACAACCGCTATGAATACAAAAAGAACAGAATTAAAAGTCTCTGCTATCCGGAACGGAACGGTTATAGATCACATCCCAAGTGAGAATGTCTTTCAGGTTTTTAAGATCCTTAACCTGGACAATACAAGCAGGCAGGTGTATTTCGGCACAAATCTCGACAGCAAAAAATACGGAAAAAAAGGAATTATAAAGATCAGCAACAAGTATTTTGAAAATGAAGAGATCAGTAAAATTGCCATTGTAGCACCTACAGCTACCATTATTGAAATTAAGGATTACGATGTTACCAAAAAGGGGAAAGTGACCTTGCCGGAAAACATTAACAACATTGTCAAATGTTTCAATCCGAAATGTGTTACAAACCATCAAAATGTACCGACCTCTTTCCGTGTAATTGAAGATCATAAAGGAAAAATGAAATTGTTGTGCAAGTATTGTGAAAAAACAATGGGACAGGAAAACATTGAATTTTTGTAAGACTTAATTAAAAACCGGAAGATGACCTGGTTTGAAAAAACAGCACTACATAAAAGAACTCATCGCACAAGGCGAAGGAGCCCATCTGGATTTTAAATTTGAAATCTCTGATGCGGCTAAAATTGCCCGGTCGCTGGTAGCATTTGCCAATACAAACGGCGGAAAATTACTCATAGGAGTTAAAGACAACGGTGTAATCCGGGGTGTAAAGTCGGAAGAGGAGTATTATATGATCGAAAACGCCGCGCAAAATTATTGCCGGCCACAGGTAAGGTTCACTTCGAAAGAATGGAACATTGACGGAAAAATAGTGCTTGAGATTGACATACCTTTCAGTAGCGATTATCCACACAAAGCCCCCGATCCAAACGATAAATACAAAGCGTACATGCGTTATGAGGACCAAAACATCCTGGCCGACGGCGTTTTACTAAAAGTCTGGAACAAAGAAAAGAGCAAACAGGATATTCAACTTGTTTTTACCGATGAGCTGCAGGAGATTTTACATTTTATCGAGAAAAACGAACCTGTTACTAAAACTGACATCCGACAGCATTTTGGCTTAGCCAAATTTAATACGGAGCATTTATTATCCGACCTGATCATTTTTGATGTGGTAAAAATGGACATAACCGACAGCGGACTGCTGTATTACCTAAAAGAACCATCAGGCTAAAAAAAGCCTGGATGTGTATCAATAAAATAAAAGTTTCTCGGGAATCTGGTAATTCGTTGTTCTGCGCGGTCTGTAAATATTTTCAAAAAACATCTTCCTGAAGGCGACTTCCACACCAGTAGCCCAGTGCTTTGCCATTCCACCGCCTCCTGACTTGCCGCTCACCTCTGCCGCAAACAAAATCTCACGTGTATTAATATCAAAAAAGGTAACCCATATCAGCGAATACTCACGTTCTTTATTAAAATTCTCCAGAACGATTACCATACCGACACCTGATTTCTCAGCCAGCACATATGATCTTACGATCTTTTTCAGGTCTTCAAACGGTATGCAGTAAGGGCCGGCAACAACAAAATCCTGGTAATTCATATAACGATAATTAGGAAAAACCGTCTTTCCTAAAAACATCGATTGCTTATCCATTAAATTCCTGATATCCTTAAATGGCAACATGCTGTTCGCCAGCACATCATGGAAATCCTCATAATAATCCTGAACAATCTCCACACCATCTCCAAGCTTTCTATCGTTAGACAGTTTGAGGTACGTCATATCAAAACCGTAAAATACCATGTCTTGTCTGTAAAGTATCTCGTTTCCCCTTTCTCCATACACTCTTCCCCCAAACGGTTTTTTTATCTGGCAGTACGGGTCACCGATTGTCGGGTCATAAACAAACTCCGTTGGGTTCTCAGTAACGCCATGGTTATACACCCGCCCTGTATCCTGTTTCCCTGCTGTGCCGAAAACATCTTTATCGCCCGATTCATACCTGATCATAAACACCTCCGACTTGTCGATACTATATGTAGGCCCGGTCTGATTTGTATATTTTTTGTATTTGATCACACCGGACTGTATTTCCGTGACTTTGGCTTTAATCTCATCCCCATTCCGTAATATGATCAAATCCTGAGCATAGGAATAACCGGTAGCAATCAGGAAAACAACAACAATAAACTTTTTCATTTTTTTAATTTTTACAGCTGTCAGGCAGTTTGCTGTCAAATATAAGAAATCTTTGTTTTTTTAGAATTATTTTTCGCATGACGGTGAATATATTCCGGTTCTAAATAAGCAAAAGCGTGTATGTTAACAAACTATAAATTTCAGGCTTAGCACATTAATCAGGGATATTCGTTAAACAGAAAGTCATATATTTGCCCGAATAATCCAATGGGTATGCAAATTGTGAAACATATCGGTCTTTTTGTTCTGTTGTTGACATTCATCTCTGTCAGCGCACAGGAATTCGGCGACAATGTCATCAATGCACCTATTAATAAAGAAACCGGTAAAAAAGAAAGTCCACAAGGATTTAAACCGGATGTACGCGTCACACTGGGCACTTCGTTTTCTAATTTCGGCCCGGGCTTAAATACATTCGGTACTTATATTGCTCCTGAGATCAGCATGCCTGTCACTAAAAAATTCAGCTTTCAGATCGGAATGGGTTATTCGAGTTTATTCTACGGGCAACCTGGCGAATCTGTGTTTGGAAATACAAACTCGCAATACGGTAGTTTATATGTTTCCGGTACATATCAGGTAACCGAAAAGCTGAGTGTCAGGGGTACAGGTTACAAAACCTTCCTGCTTAATCCGCAGCAGTCTGAAAACACAACCGGCACACCGGACTTCAGCAACCAGGGAGTAGCTTTTGATGTAAATTACAAGGTCTCCGAACATTTCCATATCAATGCCAGTTTTCAGTACCGGCAACAAAATTACCCTGCTTATTACTATGGATACCCGCAGTCAGG
>QMPO01000100.1 GCA_003648625.1 Bacteroidota bacterium | reverse complement strand
TTAGCAATTTTTTCAGCAGTGGCGGCATTTTTTGCATCCTTTTTTTTGCTGTAGAAAAAAAGGATGAGCCAGCCCGGCTTGAGGGCATTACTAAATTATATTTATTTAGGACAGTATTGATCAGATATCTGTAATATTCCTTTCTATAGTGCTTTACACCTTTTTTTACACTACTTTTGCCGCACTAAAAAATTAAATGGATAAACCGGATGCAGGAAATCAGAAACATAGCGATTATCGCGCACGTTGACCACGGAAAAACGACTTTGGTTGACAGGATGTTACACCAGGTAAAACTTTTCAGGGATAATCAGGAAATGGGCGACCTGATCCTCGACAGCAATGACCTGGAACGGGAACGCGGCATCACCATACTGTCAAAAAATGTTTCGGTAAGATACAAAGGTGTTAAGATAAATATCATTGACACTCCGGGTCACTCTGATTTTGGTGGTGAAGTGGAACGCGTGCTTAACATGGCCGATGGTGTACTGCTGGTAGTTGATGCTTTTGAAGGTCCTATGCCACAAACGCGCTTCGTACTGCAAAAAGCCATCGATCTGGGATTGAAACCCATTGTTGTAATCAACAAAGTGGATAAACCTAACTGCCGCCCCGATGAAGTACACGAAGCTGTATTCGACCTGATGTTCAACCTGGGAGCTACGGAGGAACAGATTGATTTTCCGGTAGTATTCGGTTCTTCGAAGCAGGGCTGGATGTCGGCTGACTGGCAAAAACCTGCAGAAGATGTTTCTTACCTGCTGGATGTGATTCTGGAGCACATTCCGCCTGCCAAATATGTGGAGGGAACTCCCCAGATGCAGATCACTTCGCTGGATTACTCATCGTATGTTGGACGAATAGCTGTTGGCAAACTGACAAGAGGCCGCCTGAAAATGGGGATGAATGTCGCGCTGGTAAAAAGGGACGAAAATATTGTCAAATCAAAGATCAAAGAGCTGTACCTGTTTGAAGGACTTGGAAAAGAGAAATGCAAGGCAGAAGTACTGTCCGGCGACATTGTTGCCATCATGGGGCTGGAAGACTTTGAAATTGGCGATACGGTAGCGGATTTTGAAGAGCCCGAAGGCTTGCCTTCCATTAAAATTGACGAACCGACGATGAGCATGTTGTTCACCATCAACAACTCGCCGTTTTTTGGTAAAGAAGGTAAATACGTCACGTCACGCCACCTGAGAGATCGTTTGTTTCTGGAAACAGAGAAAAACCTGGCACTGCGTGTTGAAGAAACCGACTCGGCAGATGCTTACATGGTATTTGGACGCGGTATTTTGCATTTGTCTATACTGGTAGAAACTATGCGCCGCGAAGGATATGAATTCCAGCTGGGCCAGCCCAAAGTGATCATCAAAGAAATTGACGGCAAAAAACACGAACCGATAGAAAGCCTGACGGTGTTGGTTCCGGAGAACTTCTCAGGTAAGGTAATTGACATTGTGACCATGCGCAAAGGGGAGTTCCGGAATATGGAAACCAAGAACGACCGTATGATGCTGGAATTTACCATCCCGTCAAGAGGCATTATTGGCTTGCGTAATACCATGCTTACAGCCACAGAAGGAGAAGCCATCATAGCCCACAGATTTCACGAGTTTGAACCGTGGAAAGGAGAAATATCTACCAGGATAAACGGTGCGCTTATTTCGATGGAAACAGGTGTTGCTGTTGCCTATGCCATCTGGAAGCTTGTTGACCGGGGCAGGTTTTATGTCATACCTGGTGAAGAGGTGTATGCCGGTCAGGTGATTGGTGAAAATACGAGGGCAGGCGATCTTGTTGTAAATGTGAACAAGACTAAAAAACTGAGCAATATGCGTGCATCGGGTTCGGATGACAAGGTGCTTATCCCGCCGCCTATCCGCTTCTCGCTGGAAGAGTACATGGAGTCAATCCGTGAGGATGAATATCTGGAGGTTACTCCACGTTCCTTACGACTCAGGAAAATTTTACTCAACGAACATGACCGTAAACGTCAGGCTAAATCATAATAATCATGAAGTACAAGTTATTCATCGGTTTGTTTGTAAGCCTTTTCTGGTTAACATCCTGCGATGTGCTGGAGCAGGCAAGTGATGTAGTACAGTTTGCCCAGTGCGATTTTTCGATTGACCGCGTGGGAATGGACGAGGCAGGAGGTGTGTCGCTCAGTAAAATTCAAAATCTGGGAGATATTAACCCGCTTGACATTATTTCCTTAACACAGCAAGTTCGTATGGGAAATTTGCCGGTAACAATGGATGTGGCCATCAAGGCAACAAACAACCAGAGTTTAAAAGCAGGCATATCAGGACTCGACTGGGAGCTGTATATGAAAGATACAAAATACGGGGGAGGGAAGCTAAACCAGGCTGTAGAAGTGCTGCCCGGTCAGTCAACGACTTTTCCCGTATCAGTCAGCTTCAATCTGTTAAAATTGGTTACAACGAATAATCTTCAGCAAGTAATGGATCTCGTACTACATATGAACGACAGGGAGAAACTGAAACAACTCGATATTAAATTGCAATTGAAACCGTATTACAAGGTTGGTTCCTCTGTTCAGGAGTACCCGGGATACATTACAATAAGGCCATAGGAAATAAGGTGTTGTTGCACTAAGCCAATACGTAAGTAAGTTGTATATAAACTGATACTGAATTTTGAAAGAATATAACCGGCATATCCTCCTCCTGGCAGAGCGTTTGCTTATAGCGTTGCTGATGTTTTTTCTTGCCCGGATTTTTTTCCTCGTATTGAATTATTCTCATTTTACCGGCCTTGGTTTTACCAGGTTGTTCAACGATTTTCTCATTGGTGCGCGGTTTGATCTGTCTACCCTAGTTTATTTGAACATACCCGTAATTTTACTGCACATTATCCCCGGCGGAAGTTTTAAAGACAGTCGCATATATCAGGCAGTCATCAAATACTATTTCCTGGTAGTTAACTCTCTGCTGTTGTTGGTAAACCTGAGCGATGCCCGTTTTTTTGATTTTACTTTAAAGCGTTCAACGGCCTACATATTAAAACTTATGGGCGACAGTGGTGAGATGCCATCACTGCTACCGCGTTTTCTGACAGATTACTGGTATGTACCCTTAACGTGGCTCGTTCTTACAGCGTTGGCATGGTATCTTTATTCGTTTACTGAAAAGCAAAAAAGCCCCCCGTCCTCTCATTGGAATGTCTGGCAAAAAGCGGCTTATCAAATTCCCGCTTTCCTATTTATGATGCTGCTCACTCTGGTGGGAGCAAGGGGAGGGATCCAGCCCAAGCCGCTGACGGTTCTGCATGCAGCGCAATATGTTCCGGCAAGGGAAACCCCGCTTGTCCTGAATACGCCTTTCACCATTATGCATACGTTGAAGTACTCAAAAGGACTGGATATGAAAGCGTATTTCACGCCGGATGAATGCCAGAAGATTTTCCCCACACAGCATAAGTATGATTACCCCGATTCGTCGTTCAGAAAAATAAATATTGTCGTCATTCTTCTGGAGAGTTTTTCACGCGAATACAGCGGTTATCTGAATGATTACAAAGGATATATGCCGTTTCTCGATTCACTGATGCAACAATCGCTGTTGTTTACACACGCTTTTTCAAACGGATTGCGGTCCATTGATGCCATTCCTGCCATTGTTTCGGGTATTCCTGATTTGATGGAGAATCCTTTCATTTATTCGGTTTACAATACCAATTATGTGGGAAGTCTGGCCGAAATTCTAAATGAGAAAGGTTATGAAACAGCCTTTTTTCACGGAGGAAATAACGGCACTATGAGTTTCGATGCTTTTGCCAACCTGGCTGGCTTCGATGGGTATTATGGTCATACGGAATATAAAAAGGAATATGACGACAGTGAAAAGTACTACGATGGATACTGGGGCGTTTACGACCATGCCTACCTGCCTTATGTTGCCTGGAAACTCAATACGTTCAGACAGCCGTTTTTTGCTCTGGAATTTACGCTGAGTTCGCATAACCCCTACAAAGTCCCCGACGATTTTAAAGAAAAGTTCCCCGAAACGGATGTGAAAATTCTCCGGGTTATCCGTTACACGGATTATGCTCTGCGACAGTTTTTTGAAGAGGCCTCGAAAATGCCCTGGTTCAAAAACACCTTGTTTGTCATTTCAGCCGACCATCCGGGGCATTCGTTCAGTGAACAGGAAAATAGCAGGATGCAGAACGAGGATGAGAAACTAAGCGATTATGACATAAAATATTACCATAATACGGCGGGAAGCTATGCCATCCCCATTTTGTTTTATTTCCCCGGCGACAGTCTGTACGGAACGAACAACTCCACGATGCAGCAAAGTGACATTATGCCTTCCGTACTGGATTATATGAAGTGCAACAGCCCGTTTATGGCCTTCGGCAGCAGTGTTTTCTGCGATAGGGGCAACAGAGTTGCTTTTCAGTATGTGAGTGGCTTTTACCAGATCATCCGGGGAGATTACAACCTGCTGTTCGACGGGACGGTTTCACTTGCGTTGTTCAACAACAGGAAAGACCCCGAACATCTTGTTAACCTGCTGGAAGTGGAGCCCGAAAAGGTTCGGGAAATGGAACCATTGATAAAAGCTATTGTCCAGCAATATAACCTCCGCATGGAAAATAACCGGCTTGATATCGAATAAAAGCTTATTTCGAAAGGAAGAAAAAGGCTGCTTGTTAAAACAGCCCGCCGTTCTGATAGATCTCTTCCTGAACTTCTGAGAAAGGTTCTATTTGTGCCGATTTTCCCTTTGAAAGATTTTTTAATTCTCCTGACTTGAAATTCACTTCAATTTCGTCACCATCTTCAACTTGTGCTTCGTTCAGGTCCTTATAAGTCAGTATGGGAAAAGCTGCATTGATAGCATTCCTCTCGTAAATAGCGCCGAATGATTCGGCGATAATAGCCTGTACTCCTAATGTTTTGAAGCCGTCCACTGCCTGTTGCCGCGAGCTTCCGGCACCAAAGTTCTTGCCGGTGATCACAATATCACCCGACTGGCATTTTTTAGCAAAATCTTCGTAGCCTTCAAGGTTATCGAAAATATATTGTCCCATCTGTTCCGGATCGGTAATTTGCAGGTAGCGGTTGTGGTAAATCATATCCGTGTCAATGTCATCCTGGCTGATAACCCAGACACGTCCTTTCACTACCATAGGTCTGTGCTCATGTTCCTTGTGGCTTTGTGTCGCCGTTTTTTGCAGTTCTTCACTGCGTAGTTCAAAATCAAAAGTAGCCGGTTCGTCAGGAATGTCGTCTTCACTTGTGATGTAACCCGCAACCGCCGATGCAGCAACCGACGCAGGGGAAGCAAGATAGACTTCTCCTTTTCCCTGTTTTCCGGGGAAGTTTCGGTTACCTGTGCTGATAGTGATCTCTCCCGGACCGTTCTGTCCTACCTGTCCGGCAGCACAACCGGCACAGCCAGCGTTAGAAACCAAAGCCCCTGCTTCTTTAAATGTTTTAATGATGCCTTCATCAAGGCACTGCTGCCAGATTTCGTCAGTAGAAGGAACAATTTTCAACACCACACCCGGTGCTACTTTACGGTCTTTGAGAATATCAGCTGCAGCCCGCATGTCTTCAATCCGCCCATTGGTACAACTACCGATAAAACCGGAATCGATTTTCACTTTCTTTTCCTGCACAATATCCACCGTGTCGTGGGGTTTTCCCGGCCGGCTGACCATCGGGACAAAGTTGCTTACGTCAATTGTATACTCTTTCTCGTAAACAGCATCGTTGTCAGCATCAATTTTATCCAGTTTTCTTCCGGTCTTTTCCTCACAATATTCCATAATGGCATCATTGGGCGGGAAAAGCAGAATGATGACCCCCATTTCGGTACCCATTGACGCGATGGTGATCCGCTGGTCGAGCGTGAGTTTATCCACAGGCTCTCCATAAAACTCTACCGAATATCCTAACAGACTGTTGGCGCCAAACTGGTGCAGTAGGTTCAGCACAATGTCTTTGGCAGTTACATGCTCCGGTAATTCGCCGGTTAAAGTGATCTTCACTGATGGCGGTACCTTAAACCATACTTTCCCACGGTGAAAAGCTACAGCAATATCTTTATCCCCCATGCCTTGTCCAAACGCTCCGATGGCACCCAAAATGTTAGCATGCGAGTCGGTGGTAACAGCAGTAGAACCGGGCCACGACAAACCATTCTGAATAAGCGTATGCGTGCCAATACCATTGTTGATGTCGTATACTTTAACGCCATGCTTCCGGGCAAAAACCCTGATTGTTTGCTGATTAACAGCATATTTCTGATCGCTTCCCGTAGGGTTTGTGTCGAATGTAAAAAACGTTTTGCTTACATCATCAATAGTAAGGTTGTTATCCTCCAGGTTTTTAACCACATTGGGTCCGCCAAAATCCCTGGCAACACGGGCATCTATCATGATATCGACAATATCGCCGGGTTTAACAAAATCTTTATCCGAATGGTTCGCTATAATTTTTTCAATGATATTCATAGTTTCTTCTGTTTCGTGAAAGGCCAAAATTAACACAAAAAAAACTAACTTTGAAAAGAATTATTAAGTGAATATAATGAAGAAATTAACATTGTTACCACTGGCCATGGTACTGGTATTTTACCTGGTGTCTTGCGAAGGCATCACAAAAAAGGAAACAAAAAGAATAAATACGGAACAGACAGGATATTCCTTTGAACGAATATTTGTTGTGGAAGAAGGCTGTTCAGTAGATACGCTGGAGGACTGCACCCATGTTTTACTTGAATATCCGGTATTTGAGGGTGAAAAGATGAAACAGGCAAACAGCTTTCTTAACCATCGAATGGCAGATATTCTTGGGTTTGGAGATGCCGAGTCGGATTCACTGGTTGATCTGGAAAAGGCAGCACAAAACATGCTACAAGACTACAGGGAATTTAAAAAAGAGTTTCCTGAATCGCCTCAGGTGTGGAACGTGCGAATGATCAGTCATCTAATATATGAAAAAGAAGATCTTGTGTGTGTAAAGATGGTTTCAGAATCATATATGGGCGGCGCACACGGTTCGCTAAATGTATCATACATAACATTCGATACAACAACAGGTTCTTTTGTTCATTTATTTGACCGGATTGAAAACAAAGAGCTTTTTCTCTCTCTGGCAGAGCAGAAGTTTCGCAAAAAAAGAAACCTGACACCTGAAGAAAACCTGGAAAAGGCTGGGTACTGGTTTCCGGACAATAAATTCAGACTTCCGGCAAATATAGGGGTGGATAGCAACGGCTATTTGCTCCATTACAATCCTTATGAAGTGGCACCGTATGCATCAGGTCCCACGGACATTATTATCGGTTTTGAAGAATTGAAGAAGGAATAAGACGCTTCTACTTTTGCCTGTTAGTTGAATCTGCTGCCTGTTGAGCCTGAATGTAGGCCTGCTCTTCTTCCGGCGACAACCATCCTCCGCCAAGGGCCTTATACAAGGACACATGAGCATTTAGCAAATCTCTTCTTGTCTGTGAATACTGCAACTGAGCATCAAATGACTGCCTTTGGGATTCCAGTACTTCGAGGTAGCTGGTTTGCCCTTTATCATAGCGTTCTTTAGACAAAAACTCTGCGTTTATTGCGGCATTGTTGCGTAGCTTTTGCGCAGTAAGTTCCTTTTTTAATGTTTGTATGGCAATAAGCGCATCTTCCACTTCCTTAAAAGCACGGATAGCCACATTCTCATAATTTCTCAAAGCAGCTTCCGTATTGGCTCTTTCTATTTCCACCCGACGTTTGTTTTTGCCAAACTGGAATAAAGGACCTGTCAGCGATCCTGCAACAGCCCATGCCAACCCACCGGTATTTAATGCCAATAGGTCATTGCTGGCATAGCCAAGTAATCCGGTAATATTCAGTGAGGGCCAGCGCATGGCCTGGGCAGCACCGATCAGGGCATTTTGGGCTTCATACCGGGCTTGTGCTTCCTGAACATCAGGACGGCGAAGTAATAAATCAGATGTCAGTCCTTCAGGAATAATGGGAGGCTCTTCCTGTTCAATCAGTGGCATACCGGAAATAATTTCTTCGGGATACCTTCCAAGAAGAATGCTCAATGAGCTTTCGGTATAAGCAATAGCCCTTTCGTAAACCGGCACAGCAGCCTGTGAGATAGCTTTTTGGATCTGGGCCTGGTTAAGATCAATTTCAGGTATAATACCATAGTTGTACCTATATTGGATGATCGTAAGGCCGCTGTCTCTTGAATCAAGTGTTCTCCTCGAAATATCAAGTTTAGCCTGGTTGTCGAGCAAAGTGAAATAAGTTGCAGCAACAGAAGATATCAGGCTCATCTGGATGGTACGCAGGCCATATTCTGAAGCCAGCAAATCGGCTCTGGCAGATTCATTCAGCCTTCTGTATTTTCCCCAGAAGCCAATTTCCCAGTACATTTCGGGATAGGCAGAAAAGTTACTTGTATTGTTGTCAAACAACTGGCCTCCTCCAAAATTCCCTCCGGCTGCATTTGCCGAAAAACCGAAAGTAGGCCACTGATCGGCTTTTGTATAACCTACGTTGGCACGTGCAGCTTCAATACGTGCAGCTGCCACTAAAACATCCTTATTGTTTTCCAGCGCCTTTACAATTAATGTGTCAAGTACGGGATCTTTGAATAATTCCCACCATCTGAGGTTGACGATTGTATCTGTTGTTGTCGAATCAAACCTGAAAGTATCAGGCCCCTGGTATTCGGGTTGTACAAAATCAGGCCCCAGCTTACATCCTGAAAAGGATACGATTATTCCAAGAATGAATATGGTTATTATCTTTTTCATGGTCTAATCATTTTTATTATTAACATCCTCATTATTTTCTTTTTTGACTTCTATGGCAGCCAGCCTTTCTCTTTTCTTTTCGTAGCCTGCCAGTTTTCCAATGAAAACAAACAGCATAGGGTAGAGGAAGACTCCAAGGAGCGTTGCCACTGTCATTCCTCCCAACAAGGCCATACCCATAACTTTACGTGCTTCAGCACCTGAACCGCTGGCGATAACCAACGGAAAGACTCCCAGAATAAACGAGAAAGCAGTCATGAGAATAGGCCGGAACCTTGATTTGGCAGCAGTAATGGCGGCATCAAACAAGCTCAGCCCCTTTTTAAATTCATCATTGGCAAATTCAACAATCAGAATGGCGTTTTTTGCTGCCATTCCAATGAGCATGACAAAGGAAACCTGTGCGAAAATGTTGTTCTCAAAAGTAGGACTGATCAACCTACCTGCCCAAAGTGCGAATAAGGCACCAAAGATGGCAAAAGGTGTCCCCATCAAAATGGCAAAGGGTAACGACCAGCTTTCATATTGTGCCGACAAGATCAGAAAAACAAAAAGCAGAGAGAAAGAAAGGATGATCATGAGCGATCCTGAAGCCTTTTCTTCCTGGAAAGACATAGCGTTCCACGTATAACCCATATCTGTTGGAAG